>SIRX01000163.1 GCA_004563715.1 Actinomycetota bacterium
GCGGTTTCTTCGGGGACGGGAGAGATCGGTTGCGGCTGCATCGACATGACTTCCACCTTTGAGAATCTGGTTGCCGGAGCTTACTCTCGGAGTATGCAGCACCGCCACTGAATAAACCAACAGTATCATCATCTCTGTGTAAACCTCCTCTGGGCTCCCACCTCGACTTTTATCTCCCGCAACGGAGAAGGGCCGGGGTCAAGGATTCGCCCCGGCCCTTCTCGCTCTACGCGGGTGCTGCTCTGGGATAAGCCTCAGCTCTCGGTGCCTCCGCCCTCGATCTGGATGCGCTTGGGCTCCCTGACCGCAGCCGCACCCTCGACGGTCACCTCCAGGACCCCGTCCTCGAAGCGGGCGTGGATCTTGCTGTCGTCCACCCCCTCCGGCAACGTCATGCTCCGGCGGAACGAGCCGTGCCGCCGCTCCCGGATGTGGTAGCCGCCGCTCTCTTCCTCCCGTTCCGTCTTGTGCTGGCCGGAGATCGTCAGAACGCTGTCCTGAAGCGTGATGTCCACGTCCTCCAGCTTTACGCCCGGCAACTCGGCCCGGATCACGAGGTCTCCATTTCTGGAGAGCGCGTCAATGGCCGGAGCCCACTCGGTGACCTGCTGCCTCTGACGCGCCGCCGGCCAGCGGGAGAGACCGCCGAGCATCTCGTCGAACACCTGCTCCATCTCACTGCGAACGTCCCTGAAACCCCGGAAAGGACTCAACATATCCGAACCTCCTTCGCTCCTTCGGCCCCACTCAGAGGGGCCAACCTCCTCGTTGCAACCACATTATACCCCTCTTCATACAGTTTTCAAACAGTTTTTCTACATTATTTTCTAGATTTTCTGCTTTTTGACCAGTTTATATAGTATTTTTATACAGTTTGTGGTATGCTTTCGGCAAGACCGCAAGCGGGTAGCAGGGGTTTAGATGTTCGGTCCCGACGTAGGAAAAAACCTTGAGCTTCTGCGCCGCGCGAAGATGTGGACGCAGGGTAAGCTCGCGAAGGAGTCCGGGGTAAGCCCCACGACCGTCTCCGGCATAGAAGGCGGGAAGATCTCACGCCCCCACTTCGGGACCCTCCGCAAGCTGGCCGGGGCTCTGGGCGTGGAGCCGGAGGCTCTGGTGTCTTCCGGGCGAGGACGGCATCCCGGTTCCGAGGACGGGGGCGAGCGGTCTGGGAGCCGGCTCTCCCTGGATTGGGCCATGAGCGTCCGGGAGGAGGAGTTCGAGCGCGAGGTCGAGGAGGCGTCGCTGAAGAGCCTGGGCGCGTTGGCGCGGCTGCTCGACGAGGAGCAGGACCGGTTACAGAGGCTCTACGAGGAGCCTTCGCAGAGCACCGAGCAGCGCCGGTCTATAAAGCGCCGGATACGCAACGTAGCCGCGCAATCGGGCTCGGTCGACGCCTCTATCCTGTTTCAAAAGCGCCAGGACGGCGCGCGAGACGAGCAGGAGTGGAGAGGCGGCCCGCCCCTGTAGCCCCGGATGGGGCCCTATCCTTCCTGGGCCGAGCGCACCATGTCTTCGGCAGACCGGTCTTCATCCCGGCGTTCGTCCATCTTGACGACCGTGTACACGCGCCCGGCCCCCAGCTCGAAAACGGCCTCCTGGGCTTTCGAGAGGGCGTTGTAGATCTCCGCGGCGCTCTCGGCTTCGACCGTGGTCCCCAAAGGGTTTAGCGTGCACTTCAGGCCGGAGGCCTCTAGCGACTCCGCGGCTGCTTTTACATACTGGCTAACGCTCGGGTCTCCCGTACCGATCGGGAAGACGCTAACTTCGGCCACCACCATGAATACCCCTTTCTCCGGGCTGTGCTCAGCGCTGTCCGTCCCGGGTTTCAAGGTTTTTCGCAACCATACCCCGGGTTCTTGCCACGTCTCTCTTAGAGTCCCCTTCCCACACCACCCGCAAACCTTCGTCTCGGGTTGAATCTACCACAGCAATCGGGTCTCCGGCGCGGGCCCGGCGGGTGATGCCCCTAACAACAGGTCCGGCGCGGCGCGGCTAGAATATGCGGACCACCACCCGACAGAACGGTTTCGGAGGAGACCACGCTAGAAGCCAGGGACATAACCGTCCGCTACAAGAGCAGCGGGCGCGGTATCGAGGGCGTCAGCCTGACGGTGCGGCCCGGAGAGGTCTATGGTCTTATGGGACCAAACGGCTCGGGGAAGAGCACGCTGCTCCGCGTGCTCTCCACCGCGCTCCGGCCCGACTCCGGCGCTTTCCGCGTCGGCGGAACAGACAGCCTGAAAAGCCCGCGCGTAGTCCGGGCGCAAACGGGTTTGATGGTAGATCGCCCGACGCACTACGGGGACCTCTCCGGCTGGGCCAACGCCTACTTTTTCGCCCGCGCCTACGGAATGGCGGAGGAGAAAGCAGAGGCCTCGCTCACCGAGCTCTTCGACTACTTCGACCTCGCCGAGTATCGGGACGACAAGGTAAAGACCTACTCCTACGGCATGGGCAAGAAGCTCGCCCTCATCGAGGCGCTGGCCCACGGGCCCAGGTTGCTGCTGCTCGACGAGGCCTCGCTCGGCCTCGACTACACCTCTCAGCTTGCGTACCAGCGCAAGATCCGGGACCTCAAAGAGTCCGGCGTGGCGATCCTGCTCGGCAGCAACCAGGTGGACGAGGTGGAGAGCCTGTGCGACCGGGTGGCGTTCTTGCACCGGGGAAGGTTGATCCAGGAGGGCTCGCCCGAGGAGCTCATCTCCTCTATAAAGGGTGTCCGGCGCATCGAAGCGGCCCTGCGCAACCCGGTCGGGTACGGCGCCGTGGAGGAGGTCCCCGGTGTCGCGCGGGTCGTGCCGGAGGGCCGAAACCTGGTCGTCCACTGTGAAGACCGTCCCGGTATCGTGGCGGACGTGGTGGCCGGGGTCGTGAACGCGGGCGGTGACATAACGGACCTCGCCGTGCGGCGGCCCAACCTGGAGGACGTGTACGTAAAGCTCACCGGGGAGGCGTTACTCAATGAAGGTTAACCCGCCAGACGCCTACTGGAAAAAAGACGTAACGCTCTTTTTCTCCCGGCGCTTCGCGCTCGTTATCAAGATGGTGTACCCGCTGGCGATCATCGGCCCCGTGGCCGCGAGCGGCATACCGGAACAGTACAAGGCGGCGGTGATCGGGATCGTCGCCATAATGGCCGGGACTTTCGGCTCCGGCGAGAGCCTCACCAGCGACCTGAACGACGGGATCCTGGGGCGCGTCGCCCTCACCCCTATCCGGCCACAACGCATCGTCTTCGAGGTACTCGCGGTGAACGCCCTGCTGGACTTCCTCCAGCTCTTGCCCGCGCTTCTCGTGGCCTACCTGTTCAACCTGGCGCCGGCCGTGTGGATGCTAGCGGCCACCTTTGCGGTGTTCACCACGCTGGTCGCGGCCAACTGCATCGGTGTCTTTATCGCCAACTTCACCACCTCACCGGCGGACGTGCTGCTGTACGCCACCGCGATCCTGTTCCCCCTGATCTACGTCTCGGGCTTTTTCCGCAACCAGGACCCGTCCGGCCTCTCGGCCGCCCTGAGAGACTTCGTTCCGTTCGCCTACATGAACGACGCCCTGAAAGCCGTCTTCGGCCTCGCCACCCCAACCACGCCACTAGAGGTGTTCGTCTACCCGACGCTCATCTGCGTCGTAGTGATCTTCGCCGTGTGCCTGACGGGGCCGAAGCTGCTCTCGCCCCGGATGTAGCCGGCCCGGACG
Organism: Actinomycetota bacterium; assembly: GCA_004563715.1. Lineage (GTDB taxonomy): Bacteria > Actinomycetota > Rubrobacteria > Rubrobacterales > Rubrobacteraceae > SIRX01. The sequence continues at coordinate 3,700 of SIRX01000163.1, forward strand.
CCGAAAGCGCGGCGCCCTGTAATCCTCCAACAGCTCGTCCACGAGGGCCACGCCGCGCTCGATCTCCGGCCGGGAGCGCAGCGGGTCGTTAACCTCCGCCTCTATCTGGCGCTCCGCCCGGGAGTAGATCTCGAACGCCTCCGCCGCCCGCGGATCGTCTACCACAGCCGGGACCTCTCTCTGTAAGCGGTAGAGGCCGATTATCTTCGCTGAGAAGAAAGCCTCCATCTCCCGGACGATGTCCAGCTTGCGCTGGCGGTTTCTCGATACCAGCCCGACCGCCAGCGGCAAGAGAACGACGTGAGAGGTGAAAGCGGCGGTCCAGAACACGGCCCTCAAGACCTCGGTTCCAGCAAACCCGGAGTAGTTGAGAACGAGCAGCGGGATCACGGTAAGCAAGAAAGGCACCCCGATAACGCCCAGAGCGAGCAGCGCACCGGAGAGTGTTTCCCGCGAAGCGTCCCGGTTGTCCAGCCGATCGGGCCGCGGAAGCTCGGGGAGCGTCCGTCCTGGCCCCCTAACCATAGCCGATCCCATACCTACAAGATATATTACCACCCGGATCGGGAAGCTCTGAGGCTCAACCTTCGCCCCACCGGGGGTCTTTGAGCCCTGCCTTGCAGCGCCTCTCCAGCTCTTTCTGGGCGCGCCACCGCGCGAAGATGCCGGGGCGCTTGCCGAGCACGCGGGTCCCCTCGCGGCTCGTTACGGCGAGGCGTCCGTTTTCTAGCCGCCCGGAGACGTGCAACGCCGCCCGCAGATCCCTATCGGGAACCGAAAAGTCGTGGTAGAGGAGCGCAGCCGGCACACCCTCCGGAACCAAGCTCCCGGAAGCCGGACGCACGGTAACGCGCTCCGCCTCCCAGTCGTCCACCCGGACGGGCTCGGAAGCAGTTTGCTGCGCCGCCCTCCACGCCAGAACGCCATGCTCCGGACCGGTGCGGCGGGCGGCCGGGCGGGGCACATCCGAGGCGGTAAAGCGCAGGATCAAACGCGGCACGTACCACCAGTTGTCGCGGCGCAGAACGAGGCTGCCGATAAGCTCCCGCGAAGGCCCGTACTTGCGCAACTCCCAGTAGAGAAGCTCATCCAGAAACAAGTCTCCTTCGGGGTCGGGGATCACCTCCACCCGACCCCGGACGGCGAGCGGGTTCCAACCCACGTAGGCCAGCCGCGAGTCGGAGAACGTCAGGGAGACCCGCGGGGCCTCCGCGAGCCGGCGGGCGAGTTCCAGGCGGGCGTAGGACAGGGCGAAGGCCACCCCTCCGTCGAGCGGCAGGGGCGTCAGGGGTTCGAGCCGGGGCGAGCCATCTTCTTCCGAGTAGGCGAGTTCGGCCACGGCCGCCATCTCCGCGGAGGTAGAAAGTGTCTGCAGGTCGTATACGGCCATCGGGTTGTAATGATAACCCTAACCACTTATAGTGGTCCTGGCTAGGCAGATAGCGATCTCCGCTGTCTTGCCGGGGAAAGGGGTGCCCACATAGGGACAGGAGGAAGATAGGATGCCGGCGGTATTTGTAGTAATCGTTGTGCTGGCCGCGTACTTTCTGGCTTACAGGTTCTACTCGCGGTACCTGGCCCAGAAGGTGTACATGCTGGACAAGTCCTTCGAAACCCCGGCCCACGAGTTCGAGGACGGTGTCGACTACGTGCCGACAAACAAGCACGTGCTCTTCGGACACCACTTCACCTCCGTGGCAGGTGCGGCACCCATCGTCGGCCCGGCCATAGCGGTCTTCTGGGGGTGGCTGCCGGCGCTTTTGTGGGTGACGCTGGGGACCATCTTCGCAGCCGGGGTTCACGACATGGGTTCGCTGGTCGTCTCCGTTCGCAACAAAGGACAGAACATCGGCACGCTCACCTCGAACGTGATCAACCCCCGGGCCCGGACCCTGTTTTTGATAATCATCTTTTTCCTGCTGACGCTCGTCAACGCGGTCTTCGCCGTGGTGATGGCGATCCTCTTTGAGGCCAACCCTGGGGCGGTTATACCGGCCACGCTCATCATCCCCATAGCCATAATCATCGGGCAGTTTGCCTACCGGGGGCGGGGTCCGATCTTGATCCCCGCCATCATCGCCGTGGCGGTGCTGTACGCCTCTATACCAATAGGCCAGGCCTTTCCGATCCAGGTAGACGGGCTGGCAAACGCGCTGGGCACGGACACGCGCGTCGTCTGGATCGTCATAATTTTCGCCTACACCTGGTTTGCCTCGCGCCTGCCGGTCTGGCTGCTGCTGCAGCCTCGCGACTACATCAACTCCTTCCAGCTGTTTATCGCGCTCGCCGTGATCTTCCTCGGCATCGCTGTAGGGTTCGACCGGATCGTGGCCCCGGCGGTCAACACCGACATCCCCGCCGGCTCCCCGAGCGTGTTCCCGTTCCTGTTCATCACCATCGCGTGCGGCGCGATCTCGGGCTTCCACAGCCTGGTCGCCTCCGGCACCTCCTCCAAGCAGCTGGAGAACGAGGAGGACGCCCGATACGTCGGGTACATGGGGGCCGTGGGCGAGGGATCGCTCGCGCTCGGCTCGCTGCTGGCCTGCACGGCGGGTATCGGGGCGTTCGCCGCCTGGAGCGAGAGCTACGCCGACTTCGGCACCGCCTCCGACGGGGCGGTCGGAAACTTCACCCAGGGCGTCGGCAGCTTCGCCAGCAACCTGGGAATTCCCGAGGCGATGGGGGTGATCTTCGCCGCCGTCGTGGTGATCACGTTCGCCGGCACGACGATGGACACCGGCATCCGGCTCCAGCGCTACATCATTCAAGAGATCGGGGAGATCGTCAACGTAAGACCGCTCACCCGCAACATCACGCTCACCACGACGGTGGGCGTCCTGATCCCGATGGGCCTCGCGCTCTATCCGGGGGGCGGAGGCGAGCCGGGCTCCTTCGCCTTCGGCAGCCTCTGGCGGCTGTTCGGCACCACCAACCAGCTCACCGCCGGGCTCGCGCTCACGGTGGTGGCGGTCTGGGTCTTTACCCGCAACCGCAACCCGCTGGCCCAGATAGTGCCGCTAACCTTCCTCCTGGCGATGACGACCTACGCGCTGTTCCTGCAACTGGGGCAGTTCTTCAACGAGGGCGAGTGGCTGCTGCTGGTCGTGGACGCGATCATCTTCATCCTGGCCGTGTGGCTGATCATCGAGGCCATAGCCGCCTTTAACCGGGCACGCGGCGTGCGGGGCCGGGCCGGGCGCGGGGCGAGCCCGGAATGAGCGGGAGGATGACGCACCGGATCATCCTGGTGCGCGAGTGGGACTCGCAGACAGCAGCCTCGGGGTGCTGCGGCCGGCTCGGCGGCGAGAACACCGAGCTGGGGGACCCCAACACCTACCGCCACAACCGGGAGGAGATGGAGAAAATGGGCGCGGTCTACCGCGCCCTGCGCGAGGACCTCTTCGACGAGGAGGTGGAGATCACCGTCGTAGATCCCCGCAACGTGGTCTGGCTCATCCCGTCGGTGCTCAGGGACGCCCGCAAGCGGGGCCTCACCATCCGCGACATTTTCCGCCAGATAAACCGGGGCGTCTCCTACAACGCGGTGATCCTGGACGGCAAGGTACTCTTCTCCGGCCATGTCCCCACCCCGGATGACGCCGTATCCGCCGTCCGCTCGGAGCTGGAGGCGATGGAGCCGGTGGGGGCCTGAGATGTCGCCCGGCCTGCGAGACCTGTACAACCGGATCAACGAGCTGAACGAGGAGTTCCTGGTCAGCAAGTGGCGCTCCGGGCTCCAGAAGGAGGCGAACCGCCAGCAGGACGCCCTGATGGCGATGCTCTTTCTCGAAGCCCTCGGCGTACCGAACCCCACGAGCTACTACGCGCTCTCCCTCTACCCGGAGTTCGTCGAGTCGTTCCACCAGTGGCACCGCCGGATGGGGATGGAGACCTTCCCCGAAGCCGGTTTCTGCTGTTGAGCGAGGGGCGCGCCCCCGAACGCCGGCTGGCCTTTTTCGGCGGCAAGGGCGGCGTGGGCAAAACCACGCTCGCCGCCGCCTTCGCCACGCTGCTCGCGGGGCGCGGTGAGAAGACCCTGCTCGTCTCCACCGACCCGGCCCACTCCACGGGCGACATCCTCGGCGCGAAGCTCTCGGGCGAGCCGCAGCAAGTGGAGGAGAAGCTGTGGGCCGTCGAGATAGACGCCGCCCGGGACGCCGAGGAGTACGTAGAGAAGATAAAGGCCGACGCCCGGGAGTCGGTCAGCACCGAGGTGCTGCCGACCGTCGAGCAGCACCTGGAGCTCGCCAAGAACAGCCCCGGCACCGAGGAGTCGGCGCTCTTCGACCGGTTTGTTGACCTGATCTCGCTCTGCCCCGCCGAGTACGACCGCGTCGTCTTCGACACCGCCCCCACGGGCCACACGCTCAGGCTCCTCACCCTGCCCGCGCTGCTGACCGCCTGGGCCGAGGGCGTGGTGCGCCAGCGGGAGAAGGTAGCCGGGATGGAGCGGATGATGCGCAACCTGGCCGGCAGCGACGCGCCGGATGGCGACCCCATCCTGGAGCGCCTCCGGGAGCGCCGGCACAAGTTCCACCACGCCCGCCACCGGCTGCTGGAGGACACGGCCTTCTACCTGGTACTCATCCCCGAGCGGCTTCCTATAGAAGAGACCGCCCGCGCCCTGAAGACGCTCGCGGCCAACGGCGTACTTGTAGAGACGCTCCTCGTGAACCGCGTCTTCCCCGACGCCGTGGAAGGAGACTTCATGCGCTCCCGCCTGGAGCAGCAACGCGAGTACCTGGAGGAGATAGAGGAGCGATTCGGAGAGAAGCCGGTGATAAAAATCGAGCAGGAGGCCCGTGACATCACCGATCGGGCACAACTAGCATCTATCGTGCGGCAGTTGGACGAAGCCGGGCTCGCCTGAGCGCGCAGAGACCCTTTCTACAGATCCTTCTCCTTCGCCCGCTTTATGTAGTCCTCGGCGGCCCCGGGGTTGTTGTAGCTCAGAGAGCCGCCGGTGAGGGGGTTCCTGATCTCGTAGTGGCCG
>ML214235.1:0-8895 GCA_004563715.1 Actinomycetota bacterium
GCAAGGTCGTCGAACCCGACGGATTGCTCGGAGCTTACGAACTCGCGGACAGAGTGTGCCGGGTTTTCGGTTGTCCGCATTACGAGCATCTTACAGTTCCACAGGAGGTCGCCTGATTGTGCACTAGCAAAGAACGCCGGGGCCACGGTGATCGGTCTGGCAAGCGAGGCGAACCACGGATGGCTCGCCGACCGCGGTGTTATCCCCGTCGCCTACGGCGAGGGAGTAGCCGAACGCGTTCGCTCTGCCTCGGGTGGCAAGGTCGACGCCTTTATCGACACCTTCGGCGTTGGCTACGTAGAGCTCGCGCTCGAACTCGGCGTCCGGCCGGATCGCATAAACACCCTCATCGACTTCGCGGCGGCGGAGAAGTACAGGGTCAAGACCGCGGGCAACAACGACGCGGCGAGCGCCGAGGTGCTCGCCGAGCTTGCCGGGTTGGCCAGCGAGGGGCGACTCGACATCCCTATCGCCGGGGTCTACCCATTGGCCGAGGTCCGAGACGCCTTTCGGGAACTCGAACGGCGCCACACCCGCGGCAAGATCGTGCTCAGGCCATGACTTTGTTCGCGGCTATGGCCCCACGGCCGAGGGAGAGGAGAAGAGTTGAGCACACCGGAAGAAAACAAAGCCCTCGTGAGGCGTCTGGTGGACGAGGTCATCAACGAGGGCGACATGGATCTCCTGGACGAGCTCTTCGCCCCGGAGTTGGCATCTCGTTTGAGGCACCTGTTCGGCTCGTTCCGCTCCGCGTTTCCAGACTGGCGGGAGGAGATCGTCGAGCTCGTCGCCGAGGGCGCCCGGGTGGCGGGCCGCTTCAAGTGCTATGGAACGCATCGGGGTGAGTTCCTGGGAGCAGCCCCGACCGGCAGGCGTCAGGTGGTGGACGAGGTCTTCTTTCTGCGAGTAGAAGGCGGAAGGTTCGTGTCCTTCTGGGCCCTGGAGGACAACCGCGCGCGTTCGCGGCAACTCGCGCTCGCCGACGCCCCCGACGACGGCATGAAGGAAACAACCCCATGACGGAGGGTGAGACAAGATGAGCGAGGCGCTCGAAATAGCTTGCGGGGCAAACAAACCCGAGAGTACGTCCGGCGCGAAATCTACAGGGCTCTTCGGGAAGGAAGACCGGCGGGTTCCGCGAAGGCGGCGCGTTCCTCGTCCCCTGGCTCCGGCCACTGTGAAAGCATCCGTACTGCCGGGTGGTCGGGTGGTTCGAGTTCGCGAGGCGTCGTCCGAGGACGCGGAGCGGCTCCGGCGGATGTTCTTGCGGCTCTCGTTGACTAGCATCTACCGCAGGTTCCACGCTCCTTATCCGTGGGTGCCGGAGCGGGCGATTACCCACGCAGCCGAAGCGGGCGACGGCAAGCTGTCCCTCGTCGCCCTCGTGGGCGGCGAGATAGTGGGCCAGGCCATGTACGTCAGGCTGGCCGGCGCAGACGAAGCGGAGGCGGCCGTGGTGGTGGAGGACGGCTGGCAGCGGCATGGGATCGGCTCTCTCCTCCTCTCTCGACTGGCCTGGGAGGCGAGGAAAAGGGGCATAGGGGCTTTGACCGGAGCGGTGCTGCACGAGAACGGCGCCATGCGCGCCCTCCTTGCCGGTGGTTCCGTTGCGACTCGGTACTCGAAGGAGGACGGCGTGCACCTGGCCCACGCGCCACTGCTCGCCCCTGACCCGGCTCCCGACCCGGCGGAGCAAATCCATCGAATATGCCCCGATCCAGGTTCGAACTCCGCGAAGGAGCAATTTCGATGATCGGTCACATCAACGAATACGAGCAGGCCGACGCGGACTTCGCCCGGGCTCGCCGGAGGGCGGCTCTCCGGAGGCTGGCGGCTCGTCTGCGGAGGGACGCCGCGTCCTGGACGGTTGGCGTGTTTCGAGGAGGCCAGGGGGAAGCTGGGCACCGCGGGCGCGGTCCGGCTCGGACTCATGTCCGTGCCCGTGATCAACATAGCGGGGAGTGTCGGTCGGTGTTCGGAGTTCGACGCGGCCTTTCTGCCCTCGAGCGAGAAGGCGAGGACGAGGTGGGAGCGGATAGACCGGGCGTTTCACGGCTTCCGGAATCTACCCCCGGTCAGCCTGTACAAGATCGCCGACACCTACTTCGTCCACGACGGGAACCACCGCGTAAGCGTCGCCCGCTTCCACGGGGTCGAGTGGATTGACGCTGAGGTCACAGAGTTACGCGTCCGGCCGCCGGAGAGTTCGAGGGCGCGCGTGGATCACGGGGCCGCGGCAAACCGATGAGGAAGAAGGATGGGAAGGATAACGCATTTCGATCTGCGGAAACGGCATCGAGAGCCTCCCGAAGGCGCCGATGACGGTGTCCCAGTCTGCGAGGTAGAGCCGGATACGTCGAACTCGGGGGCTCCTATTGAATCTCCCGAAGCCACACGGAGGATACAGACAGGCGCCTGTATGCGGGAACACCGGGAAACAACGGCATCGAGGTTCCGGGGCCCCGGCGGGGGGAGGGTGAAGATCCCGATCGCGCTACGGGTACTCTTGCTCTTCACGCTTATCGTGGGATACGGCGCTCCATCGTACGCCGCGGACTATACCCTTCGTGAAGAGGCGATCCGGTTCGAGAGCGGCGGCGTGACCCTGCACGGAGCAATCCTGATTCCCAAAGAGCCCTCGCCGGGCCGCAAGCCCGCGATCGCGCTGGTACACGGCGCGGGACCACACACCCGCGAGGATCAGCGCGACGAGGCGGAGGCATTCGCCCGGGAGGGCGTCGTCACCCTCATCTACGACAAGCGGAAGAGAGGGTACTCGCAGATCGAGCGTTCCTACGATCTGCTGGCCGCAGACGCGTTCGCGGCGGCACAAGTCCTGCGCGACCATCCCGAGGTGGACCCGAACGCCGTGGGGCTGTGGGGCCTGAGCGAGGGCGCCTGGGTCGCGCCCATCGCTGCGTCCCGTCCAGAAGGTCGGGAGGTTGTGAGCTTCGTTGTCCTTGTCGCCGCATCGGGGGTGCCGCCAGCCCGGCAGCACTCGTGGAACCTGGAGAACAACCTGCGCCACCAAGGAGTCTCCGGCTCGATGGTCGAGGCGATCTCGCGCAAGGGGACGCGCCTTCTCGTCGGGGCCAGCCTGTTCGCGGAAGCGAACCACGACCCTGTTGCGCCGCTCGAGAACTTGCGCCAGCCGGTCCTCGCGCTCTACGGCGCGTTGGACCGCATACAGCCCCCCGCCGAGAGCGCCACGATCGTGCGGGAGGCGCTTGAGCGGGGCGGCAACACCCGCTACGCGATCCGATTCTTCCCGGACGCCGAGCACGGCCTGCGCTCCTCGCCGGACGGCTTCGCCGTGGGTGAGCGACTCGCGTCCGGGTACACGCGGACGGTCGCCTCGTGGGTGAAGGACGCGGCCCGTGGTGAAGCGCCGGAACGGAGCGTCGCCGGACCGGTTCCACAGCAGGCTCGTCCCTCGCGGCCACTCGCGCCCCTGGCGTGGTGGGAGTCGGCGTGGGTGCAACTGGGCGCGATGGTAGTGCCCGCTCTCGCGTTCGCTTCTTATCCGGCGACGGCCTTCGTAATCCGGCTGCGACGTCCAACGCTCCGACACGCCGGAGCGCAACCGAACTTGCGAACGCGATGGTTGGCCCGCTGCCTCGCTTGCGCTGGTATCTCAGCGATTCTCGGCTTTGTCGGGTACTTCGGCTTCCTGATGTTCACCGCGGCGAGCGCGGTCGGGCCTGTTGTCGTGGGTCGGCCGGTTCCCTGGCTCGGCCTCCAGGCACTCGCCGTGGCGGCTGGCGTTTCCACGGTGCTGCTCGCCGCGTCATGGCGCTCCGCTATCAAGACGGCAACCGGAGTTGAGAGGGCGAGGATCGGTGTCCTGCTCCTGGGCGGCATGGTGTTCGTTGTCTGGGCGGTGTATTGGGGCCTGCTATACCCGTGATCCGTTGTGAAAGGAAGTGTCCTCCGGCATGAGACGCACAGCAGATAACCAAATGATGGCTAACGGCGATCAGGGGCCGAGACCGATCGAACGGCCGGCGGGAAAACGGCGGCGATGACCCGGCGACCGTTCAAGGCCCGGTCGGCCGACGGCCCGATGATGTTCCCGGCCCTGGAGATGCACTACCCGAGGGAACGGCGGATCACCGAGGACCCGTATGCGATCGCGATGCTGTCACCCGGAGTCCGTGTGGTCGTTCGCGCCGCGCGGTGGCGGCCGCTCCGCGCTCTGATCGGGCGGAGCCTGGACAGGCAACTGCCGGGCCTGTGGGGCGGCATGGTCGCCCGCAAGCGGTACGCCGACGAGGCCGTCGCGGACGCGCTCGAGGCGGGCATCCGGCAGTTCGTCATCCTGGGCGCGGGCTTCGACACGCGCGCGTTCCGCCTGATCGCCCCGACCGGCGCCGCGGCGTTCGAGGTAGACCTGCCCGACAACGTCGCCCGCAAGCGGCGCATCCTGCAACGGCTCTTCGGCCGGGTGCCCGAGCGTGTGTCGCTGGTGGCTGTGGACCTGGAGACCGACGACCTCGCCGAATCCCTCGCCAGGCACGGGTTCCGCCCCGACCGGACGACGATGTTCATCCTCGAGGCGGTCACCCAGTACCTCACCGATGACGCGGCCGGACGACTCTTCGCCTTCCTGGGCGAGGCTCCCGCGCGGAGCCGCCTGATCTTCACCTACATCGACAAGGGCTTCCTCGACGGCACCGACCTGCGAGGCTGGGAACCAGCGTACCGCAAGTGGGTCGAGGAGGATCAGGTTTGGAGGTGGGGCCTCGAACCCGCCGCCGTCGGCGGGCTGCTGTGCCGGCACGGCTGGATCGAGCACGAACAGGTTGGGGCCGAGGAGTACCGGGCCCGGTACTTCCTACCCGCCCGACGTGGACTGATCGCCATGGACATCGAACGCTTCGTTCTGGCAGAAAAGGCCGCGGAATGAGCCCCCCAGAGGTGTTCCAACGAACGTTCCGTCAGGTGGTTCGCCTCACGTTCATTATTGGACGTCCGCAGGTGCTCCCCCGTGAGGCGGATCGCGACGCCCGGAAGGTCTCTGGCTACGTCGATCCCGACGCAGGTTGTCCGCGCGGCTCCCATCCGAAATCTGAACGAAAGTACAGACCAAAGGCCGTTCCCCCGTACGATGCGCAAGCTGCTTTCCAGGTACACGATATGGGCGAGAGAGCCGCCGGGCTAACCAACGATCGAGTGACGAAGTTTCAAGGAGGACCCGGATGGTAGAAGAGTTGTTGGCGAAGGTGGAGCATGAGGTCCTGGGGTGGGCGGGGGTCTTCAAGACGAGGGACGAAAATGGCCCCGGTGGTATCGGCGTCACCGGTTACCGGTACGGAGGGCCCGGGACCGGAGGACCCCAGATCGGACACGTCCACGACGCCGGCCACGCCGATTTCAGGTTCCCGCGGAAGGTACGGGACGAGCTGGTCCGCTCCGGCCGCGCGATCGCTCACCCCGCCTTCCCCGAGAGCCGCACGACCGCGAGCTACCAGATCCGAAGCGAGAGAGGCCTGCCCGGGGCCATGGCGCTCTTCCGCCTGAGCTACGAGCGGGTGAGGGAGTCTGCCGGGCGGAAGGCTTCTCTCGCGCGGCAGCAGAGAAGGGCTCTCTTATGACGAGGCAGACCAAGGTTCTGGTGACCGGGGCGACCGGCAACGTCGGACGCGAGGTAGTATCCCGGTTGCTGGCCGCGGGCGTCGCGGTGCGCGCACTGGTTCGTAACCTGGACTCCGTCGACCTGCCGGAGGGCGTCGAGGTTGTCGGCGGCGACCTGTCGAAACCCGAGACCCTCGGCACGGGTCTGGATGAGGTAGGAGCTGTATTTCTGGTGTGGCCGTTCCTCACGGCCGAGGGCGCGCCCGCGGTCGTGGAAGCGATAGCCTGGCACGCCCGCCGCGTGGTCTACCTTTCGTCGGAGGATGTTCGCGACGGCCTCGAACGGCAGCCCGACCCGATCAACCAGCTCCACGCCGATATCGAGCGTCTGATCGAGGACTCCGGGCTCGAGTGGACGTTTCTCCGCTCCGGGGGACTCGCGACCAACGCCCTGGCGTGGGCGGAGCAAATCCGCTCGGGCAACGTCGTGCGCGAGCCGTTCGGGTCGGCGGCCAGGTCACCGATCCACGAGCGCGACATCGCCGCGGTGGCCGTGCGCGCGCTCACCGAAGATGGACACATTGGGGCGAGGTACGTCCTGACCGGACCCCAGGTGCTTACCCAGGCCGAGCAGGTACGCACCAACGGCGAGGCGATAAACCGGCCTCTGCGCCACAAAGAAATCCCCCCGGAGACGGCGCGGGCGGAGTGGATCGCCGAGGGCTGGCCCGCCTCGGTGGTGGACGGCATCCTGGATGCCCACGCCAGGATGGTGGCCCGACCGGAGCGGGTCACGTCTACCGTGGAGGAGATCACCGGTTCGCCGGCCCGCACGTTCCGCGAGTGGGCGACGGACCACGCCGGAGACTTTCGCGGAGTCCCCGACTCTGGCGACGCGACGACCGACCACGGTCGTGATCCGGACGCGATAAAGAAACAGACGAAGAAAGGGCACGAAGAGACGATGAGCAGCTGGGCGTACATCTACGGGCAACCGGGCGCGGACCCTGTGGCCGACCGGTTCGCGATCGAGCGCGCCGGCCAGCGGACGACGCTCGTCCCGGTACCGGACGAGTCGGAGGCGGCGGAGGTCGCGGTCGGGCTGATCGAAGAGGGGGTCGAGCTAATCGAGCTGTGCGGCGGGTTTGGCGTGACCGAGGCGGCGAGGGTGGTCGAGGCCGTCGGCGGTCGGGTCCCGGTCGGCCACGTCAACTTCGGCCTCGAGTCCGTCGAGGGGGCGGCCGCGTACAAGGCACGCTTCGAGGCGCGATCGTCATGAGCCGGCAGGAAATACCAATGGCCACCTTTACCGAGGGCGAGATCTCGTACCTGCGGAGCGGCCGCCTCGGCCGTCTGGCCACCGTCGGACGCGACGGGATCCCGCACGTTACACCGGTCGGCTTCTCGCACAACGCCGGGCTCGGCACGATCGACGTCGGCGGTCGCGACCTAGCGAACACGAAGAAGTTCCGCGACGTCGCCCGGTAGGAGAGGGCCGCGTTGGTGGTGGACGACGTGCTGCCGCCGTGGCGGCCTCGGGGCGTCGAGGTTCGGGGACGGGCGGAAGCTATCGGTGGAGAACGACCTCTGATCCGCGTCCACCCGGAACTCATCGTTTCCTGGGGTATTGTCCGACCACCGAGGGCACAGCGCCCGCATCGTGGGGTGAGAAACAGGAGGTGATCTCGAAAATGATAAAAGGCTCAGTCGAAGTATGTAACGGAACCGCTCGTTTCGACGTGACGGTTCAGGCCGAGAGTATCCGGCTAGCCGTGAGCTCCGTGAGGGGTCGCTATCCGGGCGGGGATGTTAGGGTGAAGTTCCCCATGGATCCGGAAGATTTCTTCGTGGAGGATCCCGCCGCTCGGACAGGAACCGCCGATCTCCACCGGCCGTATGGGATGGCGGCGTGAGGCGGCCGGAACAGGTTTGTATTGAGGCAAAGGAGGCAAAACTCTGTGCAGAGATCTCAAGGAGGTAAGAGACGTGGAACCCACTACTTTGCTACCCATCATCGCGGTGCTGTCGCTGGTCAGCGTGGAGTACGGAGGCTGGGCATTGCTCGGATTCCTCACCGGACGCGGAAGACTCGGAGGGTTCCGCGAGCGGTTCTTCCGGGCCGGCCACGCTCACGCCGGAGTGCTCTTGGTGTTGTCTCTCGTGTACTTCCTGTACCTCGACCGGACCGGATTCTCCGATGGGATCCGGTGGCTCGCGGGAGGGATGCTGCTCGTGGGCATCCTGGCTCAGTCGGGTGGCTTCTTTATCCACCTCGGGCTCGGCGAGCACGGGCGCAAGTCTCTCGGCACGCTCGTGACGAGGGTCGGCGCTCTCTTGATCGCGGCGGCGCTTATCCTGCTGGTAATCGGCCTGCTCACGGGTGGTTGATCAGGGTAGCTGCCCGAGCTGGAGAGAGAACTCGACGGGAGAAGACCGTGACAGAAAAAACAGCAGCGGGAGCCAGTATTCAGGTGATCCAGCTTCCGAGCGGGCCGGTGGCGGAGGCCGTCGCCGTGCTCGCCCGCAGCTTCCAGACCAACCCTAACTTCGTCGACCTCTTCCCGGAAGAGGAAGTCCGCGCCCGAGCGCTTCCGCACGTGTTCGCCGCGGGATTACGCGACGCCCTCGGCTTCGGGCAATCCTACGCGGCGATGCGCGGGGACGAAATCGTTGGGGTCGCCGCCTGGTTGCCTCCGGGCACATTCCCGCTCTCACCGCTACGACAGATTCGGGTCTTGCCGGACATGGCCCGCGTACTGGTTACGGCCCCGCGGTCGCTGGGCCGGCTTTTGCGGTTCATGAGCAGCGTGACCGAACGCCACCCTGAGCAGCCGTACTGGTACCTGGAGACTGTCGGTGTGGCTCCCATCGCGCAGGGACTGGGGATCGGCATGCGGCTTCTTGCTCCCGTCCTCGCGCTGGCTGATAGGGCGGGGCAACCCTGCTATCTGGAAACCCAGACCGAACGCAACGTTGCCTGGTATCACCGGCTCGGCTTCGAGATAGGAGACGCTGGCATCCATTTCGTTCCAGGAGGACCGCCCAACTGGAGCATGATCCGGCATCCGGTTCGAGGCGAAACCACGTGGGAAAGTACCGAGAAAGAGGGCTGACATGAGCCGGGAATCGCGCCTGACAGCAGGCATACTGCTGATACTGATGCCTACCGTGGTCTTCGGAGGAACGAGCATCCTCTCGATGCTCGTAGGCGACCCAACCTATGGACGCAACGCTCAGAAATTGACCCACCCATCAGCGAAAGCTGACCCACCTCGACCCCGATTCCGGTAGCTTTGCGGGCGGTGTCCCCGGGCTGCTGGG
>ML214235.1:8905-9694 GCA_004563715.1 Actinomycetota bacterium
GAGAAAGAGGGCTGACATGAGCCGGGAATCGCGCCTGACAGCAGGCATACTGCTGATACTGATGCCTACCGTGGTCTTCGGAGGAACGAGCATCCTCTCGATGCTCGTAGGCGACCCAACCTACACCGAGAACCAACTGAGGCAGGATCTGTGGCGAGCCGGCCACGCCCACGCGGGCGTGCTGCTCATCCTGTCGCTGGTGACGTTACGCTACGTAGACGAGACGAGTCTTTCAAATGGCCTGAAGAGGTTGGCGCGGCACTCTATTCCGGCGGCGGCCATACTGCTGCCCGCCGCCTTCTTTCTCTCCATGCTCTCGCCTGAAGCGACGGAGCCCAACGTCCTGATCTACCTGGCCTACGTCGGCGCCCTCTCGTTGGCGGTGGGACTGCTCGTACTGGGCGTGGGGCTGATCCGCGGCAATCGCTCCCCGCACGGTCGACCAGAGGAAACCGCAGGTGCAGGCGCCAGCACTAGCCTGTAGCAAACCTGCTTATGAAGTGTAGGCTCCCCAAACTTTAGGTGATGATTTAGGTGATGAGATCCGGTTCCCGCTGTCGAAGCCTCTGATGTCCCCCTTTACTTCGCGTTGGAATTTCAACGGTTTAGTGGACACGTTTTCTCTTTAGGCCGCGCTCACCTCCCCGCTGATGGATCGCTCGAAGTCAGCCGGGCTTAGCTTGTCAGCCCGTTGAAAAAGTAGCACCTGCCGGAGGCGAGTCGGAACGTGCGCGGGTAGTATGGCCTCCCGTCTCGCACAATAGGAGGTCGCATCATCATGATGGGCAC
>SIRX01000166.1 GCA_004563715.1 Actinomycetota bacterium
ACATCCAGCCGGTGTCCAGACCCAGTTCGTCGGCGGCGAGCAGCGCGTTCTGGGCCGCCGCCCCCAGGGATTGCACGGCCATCGTGGTCTCGCTCTTCTGGCGCTCCGGGTCCGGGTAGGCGTCCAGGTCTTCGAGGTAGAGGCAGAGCAGCACGAGCACCGGAGCGTCGAGGAGGCGCCGCCGGGAGCCTTCGAGGCGCCGCCCCACCACCTCGGGGTCCTGCCCGTCCAGCGCCAGGTTGCGCCGCCACTCCTCCCCCATCGCCTCCGCGAGCCGTTGTTTGGTCTCTCCCCTGGTGATCACGGCAAAACGCCACGGCTGCGTGCCGTGCGGCGATGGAGCCCACCGGGCGGCCTCCAGGACCTGCTCCACATACCCCGCCGGTACCTCCCGAGGTAGATACCGGCGGACCGAGCGGCGGCCCCGGACGGCGTCGAGTAAGGGCGCTGGTTCACCATCCGGGGCGCCGAGCGCGCCCCACGAAGCGATCTTCTCGGGGCGGATGGCGATGACCGGGTTCTCCTCTATCCGCATCCGCTCGTACTGGTGGTACTTGCCGCGCAGGAGCCGGACGGCGGCTCGATGCTCCTCCGCACCCGGCTCCAGAAGCTCCGCCCGGCCCCGGACCAGGACGAACGCCAGCAGGCTCCAGTTCTCGTCGTAGCGGTCGGCGACGAGCGCCACGCGCGGGTTCTCCAGGATGTTGCGCACCCGCTTGAGCCGGGCCACCGGCACGTCCTTGGGTTTCTCGTCGAGGGCTACGTAAAAGGTTCCCGAGTTGTATGCGAAGCAGACCGGGACGGCGTGGGGTTCCCCGGAGGCGTCCGCAGTGGCGAGCCGCGCCACCCGCTGGCACACCAGAAAAGACGTCTCTTCGGGGGTGGGGTGTGCGCCGCCGGTGTTCACCCCCTGGCTCACTTCGTCACCAGGAAAGGGTTGAAGCGGGTGTCCCGGTCGAAGACGTCGAGGTTCTCCCGGCGCTTGAGGAAGTTGACTACCAGGTAGGTGAGCGGCGTGGCGGCGGCCTCGTAGCTGCTCTTGAAGACCCAGTTCACGAGGATAATGCCGATCAGGGCTCCCGTGGGAACGGTGCCGGTGAACGCGATCACCACGAAGACGGCGGAGTCGAGGCCCTGCCCGACAACCGTGGAGCCGATGGTCCGGGTCCAGAGAAAGCGTCCGCCCGTGGCGATCTTCATCTTCGCCAGGACGAAGGCGTTGGTGAACTCGCCGATCAGGTAGGCGCAGAACGAGGCGAACAGCAGGCGGGGTGCGTAGCCCAGGATCGCCTCGTATGCCTCCTGGTCCTCCCAGAACGGGGCGGCGGGCATGGCCTGACCGAGCGAGATCGCCCCCACCGCCAGCAGGTTGCAAAAGAAACCCAACCAGATCACGCGCCGCGCCCGCCGGTAGCCGTAGACCTCGGTGAGCACGTCGTTGAAGATGTAGGTGATCGGGAAGATGAGCGTCCCGGCGTCCATGACGAAGCCGAAAACGTCGATCAGCTTCACGGCCGTTATGTTGGCCGTGATCAGGGCCGTCACGAAGAAGGCGACCACGATTACGAACCAGTGGGAGTAACCCCTGGTGTCCGGTGGCGGGTCGGTCCTCAGCTCCGGCACGCTACGCCATCCTCTCTGCTTTTCCGGGGCCGGCGCGGTGAGTTAACCACTGTCTGCCGGGTCTTGCCAGCAGCAGCCACAACGCTCTACTCGCCGGCGAGCACGCCGAAGAACGACGCTTTTAGGCCCGGCTGATGGTGTTTACGGAACTGGAAGAGGCCAACCGGCTTCGGTTGGCCTCGGCACGGACCCCGCCGGAGCCGTCAGGTGGAAAGACCAGCGTCCGGGGTCGCGGCCGCCAGGCGACCGTCCACCCCGCCGTAGCCCGCAATAAAGCCCACGGGCAGGCTAGAAGAAACGGCCTCGCGGCTCACGCCCGGTCGTACTCTTCCCGGTACTGCTCAACCGGCCACAGGTAGCCCCTCTCTTCGAGGTGCGTGATGACCCTGGCGGCGCTCTCGTGAGGCTCTTCCTCGTTGGTCTTTATGTGCAGCTCCGGAGCGGCCGGCGGCTCGTAGGGGTCCGAGACGCCCGTAAAGCCCTTTATCTCGCCGGAGAAAGCCTTCTTGTAGAGCCCCTTTACGTCCCGCTCGGCGCACACCTCCAGCGGCGCGTCAACAAACACCTCGATAAAGCCTTCGCCGATGTCGCGCCGGACCTCGTCGCGGGCCTCCTTGTAGGGCGAGATGGCGCTGACCACGACCCCCACCCCGTTGCGCGAGAGCAGGTTCGCCACGAAGCCTATCCTGAGTACGTTGGTGTTGCGGTCCTCGCGGGAGAAGGTGAGGCCCTTGGAGAGGTTGGTGCGCACGATGTCGCCGTCCAGGACCTCTATCTTGCCAAAGCGGGCCCGGAGGTCGCGCTCGACGATCTCGGCTATGGTCGTCTTGCCCGCTCCGGAGAGCCCCGTGAACCACAGCACAAAGCCCTGTCCGTACCTGTCGCCATCTCTCATGTGTATCTCCTTTGCTTCTGGGTTTCGTTGCCGAATCTTCTTACTTCTCTTCGTACACCCGCGGCTGCTGGACGGTCTTCTCTTCGTCGCGGAGACCGTCTATGAGGACCTTCACGACCTCGGGGCGGGAGAACTCCGGCGGCGGGTACTCTCCCCGGGCGAGCATCTCCCGGACCTTCGTCCCGGAGAGGAACACGTGGCCCTCTTTGCCGTGCGGGCAGGTCTTGGTGGTCGCCATGCCCTCGCAGTTGAGACAGAAAAAGGCGTGCTCGAACATGAGCGGCGTGATGCCGAGCTCATCCGCGTCGAACTCGTCGAAGATGGCTTGCGCGTCGTAGGTGCCGTAGTAGGAGCCCACGCCCGCGTGGTCGCGGCCGATGATGAAGTGCGTACAGCCGTAGTTCTTGCGGCACATGGCGTGGAAGACCGCCTCGCGCGGCCCCGCGTAGCGCATCGCCGCCGGGAAGACCGCGAGCACCGTCCGGTCCCGGGGGTAGTAACGGTCCAGGATGGTCTCGTAGGACTTCATCCTGACGGCCGCCGAGATGTCGTCGGACTTGGTCTCGCCTACCAGCGGGTTGAGCAGCAGCCCGTCCACGGTCTCCAGGGCGCTTTTCTGGATGTACTCGTGCGCCCGGTGGACGGGGTTACGGGTCTGGAAGCCCACGACCCGCTTCCAGCCCTTGTCGGCGAAGGTGGCGCGCAGCTCGCGCGGCTCGTAGTAGTAGCCGGGGAAGGGGCGGTGGTTGGGCTCCTCTTCCAGCAGCGTGATCTCGCCGCCGAGCAGCGTGTCGCCCTGGCGGTAGAGGGCGGCGACGCCGGGGTGGGCCTCGTCGGCGGTCCGGTAGACCTCCCGGGCCTCGCGCTCCTTGTCGTAGCCGTACTTGTCCTCGACGACCATCGTCGCCACGATCCGACCGTCGCCGTCGGCGAGGGCCACCTCGTCGCCCTCGTTTACGGAACTCGCCTCGTCCTCGCTGGCGGAGAGCGTGATCGGCAGGCTCCACACCAGGCCGCTGGCGAGGTGCATGGTCTCGACGACCTTCTCGTAGTCGTCCCGGACCATAAAGCCCTTGAGCGGCGAGAAGACGCCGGTGGAGATCATCTCCAGGTCCGAGAGCGCCCGCGGGCCGAGGACGACCCGGTTCAGCTCCGACGCCCGCCGCTGGCGCTCCTCGCGCTCCTCCTTCGGCGCCCGCCGGTCTACGAGCTCGCCGCCGTGCGGCGCTATCGCGGTGTATTCGATCCCGGTCTTCATCGGCTTACCCCCATGCTCAGAGCTTTGTTATCCGGTTTGTTGGCGGGGAGCCGGCGCCAGACCCGGCCGGCGAGCCCCGCGACGCAGTGGTCCCAGGGACGCTCCCCCACGACCCAGAGCCGCAGCTCGTTGGCGTAGCCGCGGGAGATCTCCAGGAAACGCCCGTAGTCCATGCCGCCGTTCTCGATGCCTTGCTTCCACTCATCCCACAGCAGGTCGGCGACGAAACGGGCGTCGTTCACGAGCCGGTTTCCCTCTTCGGGAGACTCCTCCAGCAACGCCCGGGTCTCGGCCCGCAGTTCGGCGGGTTCTTCTGGCAACAACAGCGTTTTGCGCGCGTCGGTCAATCAGTACCTCACAGCTTCGTGCTCGGCCGGGGCCCGGTCCGTCCCCGCGTAGTTGTTCAGGTGCTCTTCAAAGTCTATAAACAGCGGGGCGTCCGGATCGAAGGCCCGCTTGAGGCTGTTGAAGGCCACCCGTTTGTCCAAGCTGTCTAGCTTATCCAAAGCCTGGGGCTTGTCAAGGGGCCGCATCTCCAGTTTTTCGCGGACGCGGCCGAAGGCTTCGAGGCCCTCCTCGCTCCGGATCAGAACGCTGGAGTAACCGTCGGCGCTCCCGACGCTCCCCACGGAGATGTCCGCCGCGTGGCCCATGAAGTCCGCGCACTCGTCGCAGCCCTTGAGCGCCGCGCCGTGGAAGTCCCGGATCGGCTCCTCGAAGATCGTCGCCCCTTCCAGGTCCTGCACGATGAGCTTGCCCCGGATGATGTCCACCCGGCCCACGCCGTCGAGGTCCACGCCCCTTTTGTCCCGGATCTCCTCCAGCATCAGCTTCTCGTAGTTGAAGCTCTTGGTGCACAGGAGGGCGATGGTTAGCGTTATCGCCTCTACCTGCGAGGAACCCCAGGTCCACGGCCGGGCCTGCATGGCCTTTATCCCCTCGATCTCGCACGGCGTCCCCACCACCGCGATGCGCGGGTTGGGCGGCAGGTCGTAGCCCTTGAAGTCCACGTGCCCGAGCGCCAGCGTCTGGTTGTAGAAGCTCCCGGCGCACTCCCGGACCTCCCCGGGCGTCGTCGCCAGAAACGCCTCGCCCTTCCACCGCTCGGTCTCGCTCTCGCGGGCGACGAGAGCGCCGTCGATCTCCCCGGCCTCCAGCAGCGAGATGAGCAGCGCGCTCACCACCCCGCCGTCCTGGACGCCCTCGATGGTGGGGTTCACCCGGGCCGAGTAGCTCTCGTGAACGTGCCCGACCCCCTCGACGCTGCGACCATTACCGTTGTCGTTTCCGTTGCCCATGATCTTCCATGTCGCCTCGTACTGCAAGCCCCCGCGCGGGCAGAAGTCCCAGCACAGCGAGCAGCCGGTGCACATCTTGACGAGCTTGGGCAGGTCGTCCTCGCCGAGGCCGATGGAGTCGGTCGGGCAGGCCGCGACGCACACGCCGCACTGCACGCAGCGGTCGGCGTCGATGACGGCCTTCTCCAGGTCCCAGAACCAGACTTTTCCAGGGGCCTCGTCTATGTCGTTCATGAGGTCCCGGATGTCGAAGCCGGCCACTTACTTTCTCCCGATCTCTACCGGGGTGCGGCCCCGCAGCGTGTCCCGCAGCTCCCCGTTGCGCCTGCGGCGCGCCCACTCGTGGAACCGCTCGCCCTCGCGACGCTCCTCTTTAAAGCGCCGGAAGACGTTCTCTAGGGCGTCGGGGACCTCATCCGTCGGCTTCGCTCCCTCTACCCAGTCTATGAACGCGGCGTCTTTACCGAGGCTCCCACCGAGGCCGATGTCCACGCCCTCGACGATCCGGCCATCCTTCTTGGCCGTCTCGCCCCGGAAGCCCACGTCCCCGATCTGGGGCTGGGCGCAGGAGGCCGAGCAGCCGGAGAAGTGCATCCGCACGGCCTCCTGGCCTGTGTCCCCAACCCGCTCGTCCATCTCCCTCGCCCACTCGGCGGCCCGGACCTTGGTCTCCACGATCCCGAACCGGCAGAACTCGCTGCCGGTGCAGGCCACCACCCCGCGCTCGAAGGAGCCGGGGTTCGGGGAGTGCTTCTCCAGCAGGGGCTCGGCGAGCAGGGCGTCCAGCTTCTCCTCCGGTATGCCGGTCAGGATCAGGTTCTGGTCCGTCGCCAGCCGGACCTCGCCGTCCCCGTACTCGTCGGCAAGCCGGGCCGCCTCTATAAAGCTCTCGCCGCTCATCCGGCCCACGGTGACGTTGAGCCCGACGTAGTAGAGCCCCTCGTCCTTCTGCCGGTGGACGCCGACGTGGTCGCCCCGGTAGTGTTTGGTGAGCTCCTCGCCGGCGGGCGTGAGCTCGAAGCTCGTGCGCTTGTCCAGCTCCTCCCGGAAGCCCTCGGGGCCGAGCTCTTGCACCAGGTAGCGCATCCGGGCGGTCCAGCGGTTCTCCCGGTTGCCGAGCTCGCCGAAGACCTGGGCTATGCCGCGCGTTATCTCCACGGCCTCCTCCGGCCTCACGAAAACGTCGATGTCCGAGGCCATCCGCGGCCCGTCGGAGAGCCCGCCGCCAACCCGCACGTTAAAGCCGACCGTGCCGTCCTCCAGCCGCGCCGGGAGCAGGCCGATGTCGTTGATCTCCGCCTGGGCGCAGTCCTCGACGCAGCCGGTGACGCTCATCTTGAACTTCCGGGGCAGGTTGGCGTACTCCCGGTTGCCGGTGAAGTAGTTGTTGATAGCCTGGGCCACCAGGTAGGCGTCGATGACCTCCTCGTGATCGAGCCCCGAGACCGGGCAGCACAGCACGTTGCGCGCCGAGTCGCCGCACGCCTGCACGGTCGTCATCCCCACCGCCTCGAGCCGGCGCCAGATCTCCGGTATGTCCTCTATCCGGAGCCAGTGCATCTGCACCGTCTGCCGGGTGGTGATGTCTAGAAAGCTGTTGCCGAACACGGGGTTGGACACAGGGCCCTGGGCGAACTCCCCGGCCACCTCCCCGAGCACCCGCGCCTGCTCCGCCTTCAGGACGCCTCCCGGCACCTTGTAGCGCATCATGAAGGCGTTGCCGCCCTGCTTCTGCGGGTACACCCCGACCCACTTCAGGCGCTCGACCTCACCGGGGACGGCGTGCAGTGACTCGACGCCTTTCTTTGAATAGGTGTCGATGATCGCCTGTCGCACCTCCAGCGGGTGACGCTCCAGCTTGAACTTCTCTACCTGGTTGAGGGTCTGTCCCTCTCTAAGAAACCGCACGCCGCGCTTCTCCTCCGGCAAAATGTATGCCGCACTCGGTCTTCTCCAGCCCCGACCAGCGCCCGGATCGCGGGTCCTCGTCGTCGTGCACCGGGCGGGTCTGGGGCTCGCATCCTATGCTCTTGTAACCCTTGTGGAGCAGCGGGTTGACGGGCACGTCGTGCTCCCTCACGTAGTCCCACACCTGCTCGTCCGTCCAGTGGGCGAGCGGCGCGATCTTGGCGGCCCCGTAGCGCTCTTCCCAGGCGACGACCCGTGTTTCAGCCCGCTGGAGCGTCTGCACCCGGCGGATGCCCGTCATCCAGGCGTCGTAACGCTCCAGCGCCCGCCGCAGAGGCTCTATCTTGCGCACCTGGCAACACAGGTCGGGCGTGCAGGTGCGCATCTGCTCGCCGTAGCGGGCGACCTGCTCCTCCACCGACAGCGCGGGCCGCAGCACCTCCACCGGCAGCTTGTAGCGCCGCATGACCTCCTCGCGGAACTCGGCGGTCTCCTTGAAGATAAAACCCGTATCTATAGTCAACACCGTGACCTTGTTGGTTATCTTCGAGATCATGTCCAGCAGCGCCATCCCCTCGCCCCCGCCGAACGAGGCCGAGAGCGCGAGCCCCTCCCCATAAGTCTCTGCCGCCCACGTTATGGTTTCCCGCGGGTCAGCCCCCTCGAGCCGCCGGTCGGCCTCGGAGATCTCCCACCAGCTCAGGACTCTGGACTCACGCCTGGGTTTCACAGCTTCGCGCATGAAATTCCTCCCCGGAAAAGATGCAATTGTTATAGGTCAGTTAGGGAAACTCTAGAGCCAGCAGCGAACGCTACATCGGGTACACATGGACGGGGTCGGCGTGCCAAGCCCCGCGGAAATTCTGTGTGCGAGTCTGAAGTCCATAGCGGGGATAGTAAGCAACCATCCCCACACCGTCAACGTTAAATCCTAGAAATTTTGTCGGGTTTACGAAAATTTCATCGAAAAAGGTCTCTTCCGGGCTCCATGATCAAGTCCCGACCCGATCCCGGGCCACGACGGTAGGGGTAGTTTTTTATGAGTGCGGCGGGGACGCTGTCGGTCTTGCCCATGACGAGTTCGGAGGCGGCGGCCAGCTCGTCGGCCACGGCGAGGACGCTGGCCTCTAGAGGATAGCCGTGCGGGTCCCGCTCGCCCCGGTAATCCGTGAGGGGCATCATACCGGCTACCCCGATGGCGACGTTGGTTATGCCCTGCCGCCACGCGCGGCCGAAGGAGTCGGAGATGATGACGGCGACCTCGACGCCGATGCGGGCGGCCAGGGCATCCCGGAGCTCCGCGGCGGAGGTGTCCGGCTCCAGCGGCAGGAGGCAGACGGTGTGGCCGCCGGGAACGTTCGAGGCGTCCACACCGGCGTTGGCGCATACAAAGCCGTGGCGGGTCTCGGAGATGATGATGCCGCGGTCCATGCGCACGATCCGGCGGCTCTCGCGCAGGACGACCTCGACCTGCCGGGGGTCCTTGCCGTGCTCGGCGGCGAAGCCCTTCGCCAACGGCGAGGGCTCGACGGCGCGGAGGTCCACGAGGCGGCCCTCGGCTTTGCTGACGACTTTGTGGGTCACGACGAGCACGTCGCCGGAGCGGAGGGCGCTTCCGGCGCGGTCGAGAAGTATCTCGGCCAGGTCGTCGCCGGTACGCACCTCGGGGATACCCTCGACGGGCAGAACCTCTATGCCCTTCAAGGTATCAGGCCCTCCGGTACCCCGAAGCGGGTGAGGTCGGCGCCGTTGTCCAGATCGAAGGCCAGGTGCACGCGGTCACACTCCGTAACCGGGAGGCCCCGTTCGCGGGCCATCCGCCGGTGGCGCCCGAAGCTATCGGGGCCGAAAGCGAACGGGATGGCCCCCGGCGGCCGGAGTACCAGGGCGTTCGTCCCGGCGCGACCGCCGTCCGGCGAGATCACCACCGAGGGCTCTCGGGGCTCCGCCTCCAGAAGCGCCCTCACGTCCTCGGCGTCTACGAGCGGCAGGTCCGCCGGCAGGACCAGCAGGCCGGAAGCCTCTTTCTCCAGAGCCCACCGGCGGCCCTCTTCCAGCGCGGGGTTCAGCCCCTGGCTCTCCTGGCGCAGCGCGCAAGCACCCCGCTCCCGCGCCTGTTCCAGGACCAGCGGGTCCGGGCTCACGACGCAGATCGGCCCCACCCCCGCCTTCTGAAGCGCGTCAAGCACCCGGCCCATCATGTAGAGCGTAAGCCCCGCCCGGCTCGGGGTATCGAGGACCTTCCGCAGGCGGCTCTTGGCCACCCGCAGGTCCTTGACCGGCACTACGGCAACGACGTTCAACGTGCTTCCGTTCCTACGCCGAGGGTGCCCCCGAACTCCAGCACCTCCCGGGCCAGCCGCTCCCGGTCTGGTTCATCCCGCATCACAGCGTCCGTAAGGAGCACCCGCATACCGAAGTCTTCGATCTCCTCCTGGTCGGCCTCGTCCCGGCGGTCTATGACCATGCCGTTCACGAGGCCTTTGTACATCCGGGCTACGCCGGCGGCGGAGACCTCGCTCCCCAGGGAAGCCATCATCCTGTCCGCCGGTCCCTTGAGCGCCCGCCCGCCGACGATGGGGCTGACGGCGACCTTCGGCGCGGACGCAGCCTTCAGGGCCTCCGCCATACCCGGCACGGCGAGTATCGGGCCGATGCTCACGACCGGGTTGGAGGGACAGAAGACCACGAGCCCGGTCCCGTCCAGGGCTTCGGAGACGCTCCGCGGCACACGGGCACTCTCTATCCCGCGCAACTCCACGC
The DNA here is from genome assembly GCA_004563715.1 of Actinomycetota bacterium. Classification (GTDB taxonomy): domain Bacteria; phylum Actinomycetota; class Rubrobacteria; order Rubrobacterales; family Rubrobacteraceae; genus SIRX01. Next base: position 9,746 of record SIRX01000166.1, read on the forward strand.
CCCGCACTTCGTCCTTCTGGCGGCGGCGCACGAAGTAGTCCTGGAACTCCAGCGGCCCCTCCGGGGTGTGGACGATGGTCGAGACCCGCTCGTCGCACATCGGAAAAACGGCGCCCCGTACGCCGAGCGCCGCCGCCAGGCCAGCCGTAACCTCCGTCAGCGTCGCCCCGGCCCGCAGCCGGCCGGTACGGAGCACGTGGGTGGCGAGGTCCTTGTCGCCCAGCTTGAACCAGGTGTCTTCCCCGTAGCGGCCGAGCATCGAGAGCGCGGCGGAGGAGTCTTCCGCGATACCCCAGCCGGTCTGGGGGTTGGCGAGGCCAGCCAGGGTGTACATGACCGTGTCCAGGTCTGGGGAGATGTGCAGCCCCCACAAGGTGAAGTCGTCGGCGGTGTTCACGACGGTCGCGAGGTCGCCGTCCGGCAGCGCGGCCTGCAAACCCGCGGCCAGCTTCGCGCCACCGACCCCGCCCGCGAGCGCGAGCGTTTTCAACCGCTGTCCCCTGACGCGAACATCGAGATCAAGGTGCTATCTTAGCACCGGAGCGGTCGCCGGCCCGGACTTGCTTACACCCTCACAACCGGTAGAGTCCCGGCCTGCGGCAGCCACGAGCTCTGTGGATGCGGCTGCCCCACGGGTTGAAGCTATCTGACTACGCGGTTGTGCGCGGAGTTCCGGCCGGTAAGCATCTGACGAACCCGGCAACCATCCCCGGGAGTGCACAGCGAACGTCGGGTAGGGTACTGGCAGGAGCCGTCGGGTTTATCGGCCCCATCTTGTAGACTTGCTGTCTTTCTCGGGGGTTGAAGCCCGTAACCTGTCCCAGGCCAATCCCCACGAGGGTTGCCGGCTGGCCGCGGGAGGCCTGCTAGAACTGCCGTTGGCGCCGCTGCCTGAAACGCAACATCGAGGCTCGGCGGTCCATGCTCGTCTTCGTCTCCCCGCCATCCGTCTGCGGTTCGGCGGGCGAGGTACCCGTCTCGGTGAACGCGTCCCGGAGGCCGAAGCCTCACCTCTGAGCCACACGTGGGGCTCGAAGGAGGCATAATGGGCCAGGTAGGGTTGACCCCAAAAAAGCGCCGGAAGAGAGTTCGATCACGGTTAGCGTAACCGAGTTTGCCAGCATGCATGACGTTTGAACCCATAGAGTTGCTGACCCCGGAGCGCCTGCGAGACCCCGAAGACGGTTTCGGGCTGCAGCAGGCGGTACTGGAGGATGTGGCAGCCGGCAGCCGGGGACCCACGGCGCTCGTGTGGACGTCGCCTCCCTACGTCGCGGCAACCCGCCGGGAGACGCGGCTCCCGGGCTTCGGGCGGGCGGCGGCCCGGGCCGAGAAACGAGGCTACCCGGTGCTGGTGCGGAACTCGGGCGGCGGGGCGGTGGCGGCGAACGAGGGCTCTATCTCCTTCTCGCTCACGTTCCCCGTAGAAGACCTGCGCCACGACCTGTACGAGCGCTACACGGCCGGGGTCGAGCTGGTCGCAGCGGCGCTGCAAAGGGTCGGCGTCGCGGCGGAGGGCGGCGAGGTGCAGGGGGAGTTCTGCCCCGGAGCCTACTCGGTACGCTCCGGCGGCGTCCGAGGTGTAAAACACGCGGGCCTCGCCCAACGGGTGACCCGCCGGGCCGCCCGGTTGGAAGCCTTGATCCTGGTCTCCGACACGGAGGCTTTGGTTCCGGTTCTCGAGAGCTTCTACGGCGCGCTCGGTCTCCCGTTCCGGCCGGAGAGCGTCGGGAACCTCGACGTCTCCGTACCCCGGGTTGTGGAGGCGCTGGAAGCCGAACTGGCCGGACGGCACGGGACAGTAGCTTCCCAACCAGCCTCGGAACTCCTCGAACGGGCGCGTTCCCGGCGCAGCTCGTGGCGCTTCGCTTCCTGAAGCTCCGGTGGCGCCACGCTACGTCGTGCTATCTGTTGCCCGCAACTAGCAAGAAGCGTAACATGAAGCCGTACACCCAGGTCCGGCATCATCAGTCTGGGCCTGAGGGTTGGTTCGTTGCAGAGGTGGGTCGAGGGCGGGCGAGGCTTGCAGGTAGTTGTTGTCGGGGCGGGCGAAGTCGGGTTCAACGTGGCCCAGATGCTCTCGGGAGAGGGCCACGAGGTCGTGGTAATAGACCAGGACGCGGTGCGGGTCGGCGTCGCCACCGAGCAATTGGATGCGCTGGTGCTGCACGGCAACGGGGCGAGCCCCAGGGTGCTGGCGGAGGCGGGCATCAAGAAAGTCGGGTTACTGGTCGCGACGACGAGCAGCGACGAGGTAAACATAACCGCCTGTCTGGCGGCCAAGCACCACGGGGTAGAGCGAACCGTGGCCCGGCTGCACAACCCCGACTACCATCCGCAGGACCCGTTCACGAAAAACATACTCGGCATAGATTTCGTCATCCACACCGAGCAGGTGGCGGCCGACGAGATAAAGACCGCGCTCTTCGTTCCGGGGGCGGTCACGGTAGACGACTTCGCCGGAGGCCGCATCGAGGTCGCGGAGGTGATCCTCGACGCGGATTCCCCGGCGGTGGGGTGCGCCGTCCGGGACGTCGGCCTGCCGGAGCGGTGCCTGATCATCGGCGGGGTGCGCGAGGGGGAGCCCCTGATGTCGCGCGGCGATACCGTGCTGGAGGCGCGGGACCACATATTCCTCATCAGCGAGACCGTTCGTATCTCGGAGGCCGTCGCCGCTGTAACCACCGACACCAAGCCGGTCGAGAGCGTGATGATCCTGGGCGCGGGCCGCATCGGCCTGCGGCTGGCCCAATCCCTGGAGGACACCGAGGTCTCCCTGAAGCTGATCGAGAAGAGCCCGGCCCGGGCCCAGTACGCGGCTGCCGCGCTAGAGAAAGCCACGGTGATCCGGGCCGACGACGTTACCCGGGACCTGCTGACGCGGGAGGGCGTGGGCGACACGGACGCGTTTATCGCGGTCACCAGCGACGATCGGACCAACCTGCTGGCCTCGATGTACGCCCGCCAGCTCGGCGCCCGCCGGACCATCGCCGGCATGGGCCGGGGAGAGTTCGCCCCGCTCGCCACGGCCCTGGGCGTGGACATAACCATCTCGCCCCGGCTACTGGCGGCCGGCGCGATCAGCCGCTTCGTGCGGCAGGGGGACGTGGTGGCCGTGACCCTCCTGGAGAGCGGCGCCCAGATGATAGAGCTCCGCGTGCCCGACAAGTGCCCCATCGCCGGCCGGCCGCTGGCGGAGGTGGACTTCCCCAAAGAAGCGATAATCGGCATGGTTCTGAGGGACAGCGAGGTGATCGTCCCGGCCGGCAAGGACATCCTCCAGCCCGGCGACGACGTGGTGGTCTTTACCGTCAACACCACCGCCGAGAAGGTGGAGCGCTTTTTCGCCCCCTGACCGGTAGGCCGCTTCTACCTCAAGCTTCTCCAGAAAGGCGCCAGAGCCCGGCGGGAGGCCTCGACGGCCCGGTTTCCACCCCGGTACTCCCACTCGGGCCGCGCCTGTTTGCAGACGCCCCTCAAGGTGGCGGCGACGCTCTCCGATAGCGCGGCGAGGTCATAGCCGCCCTCCAGCACGAAAGCCGGCGGGGCAGCATCAACCTCCCGTGCCAGGGCGGTGACCGCGGCGGCGAAGCGCCCGAAAGACTCGGCCTCCAGCCGCATGCCGCCGATGGGGTCGCCCGCGTGGGCGTCGTAACCGGCGGAGACCAGCAACACCTCCGGCCGAAACTCGCGCAGAATAGGGAAGAACAGGCCCGCGAACACCGCCGCGTAATCTTCTTCTCCTGCTCCCCGGGGCAGGGGTACGTTCGCCGTGAGGCCCCGCCCCGCTCCTTCGCCGACCTCGCGGGCGGCTCCGGTGCCGGGGTAGAAGGGGCTCTGGTGAACCGACAGGTACAGCACCCGCCCGTCGGCGTAGAAGATGTCCTGGGTACCGTTGCCGTGGTGTACGTCCCAGTCCAGGACGGCGACCCTCTCCGCCCCGCGTGACCGGGCGTGCCCGGCGGCCACGGCGGCGTGGTTGAGGAGGCAGAAGCCCATCCCGTAGTCCGCGCCCGCGTGGTGGCCGGGCGGCCGGGCCGCGGCGAAGCCCGGAGCCCCGGAGAGCGCGCTCTCGACCGCCCCCACCGCCGCGCCGCTCGCCCGCGCGGCCGCCTCCCAGGAATGGGCGTTCAGGCCCGTGTCCGCGCTGAGGTAGCCGCCGCCCGCAGCCGAGACCTCCTGTAGCTCCCGCAGGTAGGCCAATTCGTGAACCGCGGCGAGAAAGCTTTCCGGCGGCGGCTCGCAGGTCCGCCACTCCACCGGCAGCCCCTCATTCGCCGCCAGGTGGACGCCGGCGAGAGCCGCCGGGTACCGCTCCGGGGCCTCGATACCGGCCACGGTGTTCACGTGGCGGGCGGAGGCGTTGTCCGCGTAGACGTGCAACCTCTTCAGGAGACGTCTTCGGCGACGATCGCGCCGGCTTCGACCTCGTTGCCGGGGAAGACGCTCACCCCGGCCTGCACGGTGGCGCCCTCCCCCACCGTCACGCCGTCGCCCAGGGCGCTGCCCTCCAACAGGCGCACGCCGGACTTTACGGTGCACGAGCGGCCCACGAGGGCGCCGTCGAGCACCGCGTCTTCACCGATAGAAGAATCGTCGGCCACGGTGCTCCGCGACACGGAGGCCCCAGGAGCCACGGAGACAGCAGGCCCGAAGACCACGTGGGGACCTACGCTGGCGTCCGGGGCGACGCGGACACCCTCGCCCAACAACAAAGGGGGCTCGAGCCGATCCAGCTCCGCCTCCACACCCTCCCCGACGTACACGCCCTCGCGGATCTCTTCGCCGGGGATCTCGATGCCCTTTACCTCGCCATCCAGGACCGCCTTCTGGGCGTCGAGGTACTGGCCTATGTTGCCGATGTCCTCCCAGTAGGGTTTCTCGGTAACGTAGCCGTACACGCCGCTTCCCTGGTCCAGCAGCTTCGGGAAAAGCTCCTCCGAAAAGTCGTACTCCTGGCCGGCCGGGATGTCCGCCAGCACCTCCGGCTCCAGGACGTAGATGCCGGTGTTGGCCGTGTAAGAGAAAACCTCGTCCGGGTCGGGCTTCTCCAGAAAGCGTTCGACCCGGCCGTCTTCGCCGGTGACCACGATGCCGAACTCCGAGGGGTCTTCGACCTCCTGGAGGACCAGTGTGGCCACAGCCCCCCGCTCCTCGTGGAACCGGACCGCCTTGCCGAGGTCGGCGTCGGTCAGGGCGTCGCCCGAGACCACGACAAACCTCCCGGCGAGCTTTTTCTCGACCAGCTTTACCGAGCCGGCCGTCCCCATCGGCTCTTCCTCTACGGAGTGCTCCATGCGCACGTCCCAGGCCGAGCCGTCACCAAAATATCCCTCGATGACCTCGGGGAGAAAGCCCAGAGTGGTTACTATGTCGTCGAAACCGTGGCGCTTGAGCAGGTTCACGATGTGCTCCATACAAGGCTTGTTGGCTATGGGGATCATGGGTTTCGGCTGGTTGCTCGTCAGCGGCCGCAGCCTGGTGCCCTTGCCGCCGGCCATTATTACGGCTCTCACTCTCGTCTCCTACCTCCCGCCGGATACCGTCACCCACAGCATACTACTCTTGAGAAGCATCTGTTCGGGGGGCGGCGCATGCTGCCGCAAGCTTTGAAAACCCCGGCATCGAGACGGCTCGGAAAGTCGAAGCCGTGCTCGGGACGGGTGCGGAAGCCATGGTGCCGCCGGTGCGGTCCCCGCGAACGGCGGCCGCTTTATCCGGCGGTGGGCGAGGCGCGCAACTCCGTTATCACCTCGTCGGGACCGGAAAAGTCGGGGGTGCTCAGCGTCCCCAGGCGCTCGATCAACTCCTCCGGGGCGCCGTTGCTCTCGGCGCCGGAGATGAGATCCTCCTTGCTCGCCGGGTAGTCGAGATCTTCTATGTACCGTCGCGCGTCTTCCGGGTTGAAGTCCATCCTGCCTCCTGAGTCGGGTGGAAACGTATTTCGCTTACGTTACCCCAACGGGCCTCGCCGTAACCCCGAGTCGCCTCCCCTCCCGCAACCCGTATAATCCACCGTGTGCTGGAGCTCTCCTTCAACGCTTTCGTAACCCTGATGGTGGTCGTAGACCCGGTGGGCCTGGCCCCTATCTTCGCGGCGCTCACGCGCGGCAACAGCCCCAAACGCAAGCGGGCGCTGGCCGTGCGGGGGACCGTTATCGGCGCGGGCATCCTGTTCCTCTTCGCGCTGGCGGGGGACGTACTGCTGCAGGCGCTGGGCATCGGGATACCGGCATTCAGGATCGCGGGCGGCGCGCTGCTCTTTCTGCTGGCGCTGGACATGATCTTCGCCCGGCCTTCCGGCATGCGCTCGCGCACCGTCCGGGAGCAGGAAGAGGATTCGTACGAGGAGGACATCTCGGTCTTCCCCCTCGCCATCCCCCTCATCGCTGGCCCCGGCGCGATCACGACGGTCCTGCTGTACACGGGCGGCCGGAGCATCCCGGAGGTCGCGGCGGTCCTGGGCGTGCTGGCCGGCGTCTTGCTGCTCACGCTCGTCTCCCTGTTGCTCGCGCCCCGGATCATGGCCCTCTTCGGCGAGACGGGCGCCAACGTCATCTCCCGGGTCCTCGGCGTGCTGCTGGCGGCGCTCGCCGTGCAGTTCGTCCTCGACGGCCTGGCGGCGAGCGCGCTGTCTGGCTAGATCCCCGATCGGGCTCTTTTACGGGGTCTCGCGGCGGGTGTCCGGCCGCAGTTCCCGAGCATGAGAGAAGTCTAATTGGCTTTTCATAGCCGCTTAATGTGCCCCCTATAACCTGCTCTCATGAGAGGCGCGGTTTTCGGAACCGGACTACAGGTCTCGCGAAAAAGGAGGCACTCGTGAAGAGAAGGATGCTGCTGTTGGCCGTAACGGTTCTGCTGAGCCTGGCGCTCCTCGCGCCGGGTGCTCTCGCCCAGGACGACGATGACGACGGGGTGGCAGCCCAGCCCGCTCCGCTACCGGATACCGGAGGTCCCGCCCTGGTGGTGCCCGTGGCCGGCGCCCTGCTGTTGGGTGCCGGTGTCGCCGGGTTTATGGCCCTGCGCCGGAACTACCACGACTCTTAACACCTGATCCACGACACCGGAAACCCGCGCCTCTCACCTTTGCCCCGCGATCGCCCTCGACTCTAATATACTCTGGGGTATGGCGTCCGGGCCCATTATAGTCGTCGGTGGTTTCACGGCGCTGGCGAGCTCCTACAGGGAGCTCG
>ML214236.1:0-2570 GCA_004563715.1 Actinomycetota bacterium
GGCTGAGCTACGGGCCCGAGAGACTCCGGCTATCCTAGCAGGCGTAACCCCGAATTCAAGGTGTTCCTGACGGCTGCCGGTGTGGGCGATGCTGGGTTCGAACCAGCGACCTCTGCCGTGTGAAGGCGGTCTGCTACATTCTAGCACGTCCTAGCATGTCCGAAAATTGTGCTCTTTTGCAGGCGTTTTACGAAAATTGCGGCGGCAGTGTGTCCACCGCGTACGCGCCCGTATCGGCCCGGTTGCAGTACGGTTGCAGTACGTTGTTTGTGCCCCTGGCTGCTTCGAACGCCTAATGTCAGCTATCTGTACGACTTTTGGTTGACTGAGGAGCCGTGCAGCGGTCATAAAGGCGTTCCCGAGCGGAGCTAAAGTTATACTTCCGATAATCGGTTCGTGGCTCTTCTGCTTGCCTGCAGTATCTTTGTCGGAGGATTGCTTAAGATAGCGAAGGAGGTCCAATGAGTGAAGATCACAATCAACCTGACCTTGGTACCGCTATTTCTCGTGCGGACGGCATCACGGTGTCCGAGCGCTACCTGAAGAAGTTGTGCGACAGGACCTTTCTGTCGCTATGGAGCTACCCGAACGTGTATCGCGATCAGGGTAGCTCGTCAAAAGGTGGCGGCAAAGAGGTCTGCGATCTGCTTGTCGTGTTCGAGAACCACGTCATCATATTTTCCGATAAGGATTGCGCATTTCCGAACAGCGGCGATTTGACGAAGGATTGGAGCCGATGGTTTCGGAGGGCTATCCAAAAGTCGGCAGAACAGGTTTGGGGAGCCGAACGTTGGATCAGATCCCACCCCGACCGTCTTTTCGTAGACCGCGCCTGCGAACACAAATTCCCGATAGATCTACCTAACCCCGATGATGCAATCTTTCACCGGATCGTGGTCGCCCACGACTCCTCGAATAGATGTCGCCAAGAGTTAGGCGGTAGCGGCAGCTTGATCCTAGACCCAGGAGTCGTCGGAGTAGCGCATTACAGGACGGACCAGGGCGTCGTTAAGCCTTTCAGAATTGGGCACGTTGATCCTGACAAGGGCTACATCCATGTGCTGGACGACACGACGCTGGACATCGTCCTGGAGACGCTCGATACAATCAGCGATTTCGTCCAGTACCTGACGAAGAAGGAAGCCTTCGTACGGAGTGGTCGCCTGGGCATGGCGGCTGGTGAAGAAGAGCTGCTCGCTTTATACCTATCGGAGGTGGACGGGCGACAAGAGGTATCGTCAAGAGTTGTGGATTGGATTCTCCTGGTGTGAACCCATATTTCCGGACAGTGCCCATAGTCAACTTCGCACCTTCAGGGCATGTATGGCCTCGAATTCTACCGGTGGCAGGTACCCGAGGCTGGAGTGCAATCTCTTTTCGTTGTAGACCTCCTCTATGAAATGGGCGATGTTCTGGTGGGCTTCCTCGAAGTCCTGGTAGTCCTTCAGGTAGACCTCCTCCAGTTTGAGCGTCCTGAAGAAGCTCTCGACCTGAGCATTCTCGTAGGGGTTGCCAGTAGCAGCCATGCTGATCTGCGCTCCTGCTTCCTCCAGCCGCTCCACGTACTCAGCAGAGGCGTACTGCACGCCCTGGTCGCTGTGGTGGATCAGTCCCGCAGCGGGACGGCGAGAAGCGAGCGCCATCTCAAGGGCCGAGAGCGTCAGGCGGGTGTCTATCCACCTGCTCAGATTCCAGCCGATGCACTTGCGGGAGCAGGCGTCCAGTATGGCCGCCAGGTAGCAGAAGGTGGTAGGTAACCTGACGTATGTGATGTCGCTGATCCAAACCTGATCGAGCCCATCTATCTCGATGTCTTTGATGAGGTTCGGGTATCTTTTGAGGGAGTGAGCCGAGTCCGTGGTCGGCACAAAGCGACGCTTCAACTGACACAGAAGCGATTCTTCGCGCATGACCCTCAAGACCCGCTTGTGGTTTACGGTCCATCCCTCGCCCATCAAGGCGGCGGTCACCCGACGGTAACCGTATCCGGGGAACTCTAGAACGATCCTCTCTATAGCGTCCCTGAGCACCATGTCCTTTCTCGCCTTCTCCGTAGCAGAAGGACGAGCGTAGTACCACGAGCGGCTCACGCCCATCAGAGAGCAGAGCTTCTCGATGGACATCTCGGGATGCTCCTGATGTACCTGCTCGATCACGGCATGCCTCTTTGCGAGTTCATGCTCTTGAGCGACTTTTTTAGGATCTGGTTCTCCAGGGACAGTTGCCCACAGAAGCGCTCCAGCTCGGCGATCCTCGCCTCCAGGGCTTCGTTGCCAGAGGGCTGCTTTTCTGTGAACGCTGCCTCGCCGCGAGCCTCGTACTCTTTGCGCCACCTGAGGAGCACGCTCTCTGAAAGGTTGTGTTCCCGACAGATCTGGGCGGGACGCTTCTCGCCGGTGGCTGCCTGCCGGCAACACTGGAGCTTGAACTCCCTGGTGTGGTTTCTCCTTGGAGTAGCCAATCTCTCCTCCTTGATGTGGATGTAACTCTACATCCCATTTCCAGAGAAGTTGACTTACGAGAGTGTCCGGTGGAATGGGTGCACCCCAAGGTCAGAGCATCCTCTATCC
>ML214236.1:2580-26673 GCA_004563715.1 Actinomycetota bacterium
GGAGCGACATTCAAGAATGGAGAGTTGGTAGAAGGAGATGAGGAGAAGGTAGCCGCGTGACTGGAGAATCCAATCCACAACTCTTGACGATACCTCTTGGTGAGAGACGGGCTGTGGATGGTCGAGGGGGTCAACGACTACGGCGGCGGACAGGTCTTCCACGTCGTGGCGGTCTTCGAGCTCAAGGATGGCAAGATCTGGCGGGACACTCGCTATTACGCCGAGCCGTTCGAGGCGCCGGGGTGGCGGGCCCGGTGGGTCGAGCGTATGGAAACCCCCCACAGCGAGGGCTCTGCGGCGTCCACATGAAGAGAAGTTCCTGACACTGTTTGCATGAGGTTCACCAACCGGAAGATGGCAGATTCCCGCGATATGAACCGCAGAGTTCCGAGACCACCCTCCGTACAGATGTGTCGCGAAGCTTGGAGTCCACGGAAAGGAGAAAGCTCATGGATTTCACCCACTGGTTGCTGGTGGTATGGACGGTGGTTATCTTCTACGTCCTGGGCGAGATCTGGTTCGTCCAGATCGTCGTCTACCCCCTCTTCGCCAGGGTTGGAAAAGACGAGTACACCACCTACCACAACTTCTACAGCAGCCGCATTCCGCTGCCCGTTATAGTCCCGGGCTTCGCCAGCTTCCTGCTGCCCGTAGCCCTGGTCTTCTTCGGTCCCAGCTCGGTTCCGATGTGGGTCTACCTGGCGAACGTGGCCTGCGGGCTGGTGGGGCTGTTCGTGACGGTGGCGCTCGAGATACCGCGCCACGCCCGGCTGGAGAAGGGCGGCAAGCAGGAAGGGGTGATCCGGGAGCTCATCCTCTACAACTGGCCGCGCACCCTCTTGATCTCCGGCTCCGCCTTCCTCACGGTCCTGATGCTCACCAACGTCTTCTCGCCGGTATGACGCGGTGACGGACACGCCTACTCTGGAGACCTCGCGCCTCGTGCTGCGGCCGCTCACCGAGGCGGACGCAGACGCCGTGTACGCCATCTCCAACGAGCCCCGGGTGCGGCGCTACCTGTGGGACGACGAGCCGGTCTCGGTGGAGGCGGTGGAGGGTGTGATCTCCCGCAGTTCGGAGAGCTTCGCGGAGACGGGCCTCGGGGTGTTCGGCGTGCGACGGCGCGGCGGTGACGGCAGGCTCATCGGTTACTGCGGCTTGCTGCGCGTGCCGGGTACCGCGGGAGTGGAGCTCTTCTACGCCCTGCTGCCCCGGTGGTGGGGCCGGGGGCTCGCCACCGAGGCGGCCCGGGCCTGCCTCCGGTTTGGCTTCGAGGAGATCGGGCTTGAACAGGTCGTGGCCGGGGCCGATTCGCCGAACGCCGCCTCGCGGCGCGTGATCTCGAAGCTGGGCATGGAGCCGGCCGGCTTTATCAACCCCGCCGCGCCGGACGTTCCCTACTACGCCCTGGACCGGCGGGACTTCCTCGCGGGCGGGGCCGAACGCCTGTGATCCCGTTCGGCGGCGCTCCTCCCCGGCCGTGGTATGCTCGAAGCCTACGCAGGATTACCGCGCAAAGGAGATGATGAGATGGCCGAGATCGCAACGCTCGGGGGCGGTTGCTTCTGGTGTCTGGAGGCGGTCTACGAGGAGTTGAGGGGCGTGGAGAAGGTAGAGTCCGGGTACTCCGGCGGCCACGTGCCGAACCCGACCTACCGGCAGGTGTGCTCCGAGACGACCGGACACGCGGAGGTCGTGCAGATCACCTTCGACCCGGAGGTAGTTTCCTACAGAGAGATCCTGGAGGTCTTCTTCACCATCCACGACCCGACGACGCTCAACCGCCAGGGCGCGGACGTGGGCGAGTCCTACCGCTCGGCCATCTTCTACCACGACGAGGATCAGAAGCAGACCGCTGAGGAGGTCATCGCGGAGCTGGAGGCCGGGGGCGTCTGGAAGCGGCCCATCGTCACCGAGGTTACGCCTTTCTCGGAGTTCTACGTCGCCGAGGACTACCACCAGGAGTACTACCGCAACAACTCCTACCAGCCGTACTGCCAGGTCGTGATCGCCCCGAAGGTCGCGAAGTTCCGCAAGCAGTACCTGGAGAAGCTGAAGGCCTAACCCCCGCCCAGGAGCCCGAACAGGTCGTCTTCTTCTCCGCCCTGCCGCAGGGCGTCCAGCAGGTCTTCTAGGCCGCCCATCTCGACCCGCACGCCTCCCTCCCCGGCGGGCGGCGGGTCGAGAGCCACGTACCCGACCTGCCCCCGGCAGTCATCCAGCACCCGGATCAGGCCGTTCTTCGAGATCTCGACCGGCTTCCAGCCCTCCCCGAAGTCCGCCGCGGCCAGGAAGCCCCGGGCTTTCTCCACCGAGCCGAACAGCGGCACGGCGGCGCGGCCGCCGGCGGTGACGGCGAGCGGCAGGGCTCCGGGCTCCATCTCCCGGAAGAGCAGGACGTAGGGCGGCTGCGGGGCTTCCCGGGCGGGCATGGCGGGCGCTAGCCGGGCGGCGGGGCCATGGTGACCAGCAAGATCAGGCTCTCACCGGAGGCGTTGCGGACGCCGTGCGGTTCGCCGGCGCGGGCGATGACGGCCTCTCCCGCGCCGAGGTCCCGCTCCTCCTCCCCGACGGTGAAGCGGCCGGTGCCCTCCAGGACGTAGTAGACCTTGTCCGAGCCCTCGTGGGCGTGGACCTTCTGGGCCTGGCCGGGCAGCAGGCAGTAGGCGTCGTAGAAGAGATGCGGCGAGTCGAAGAGGCTGTTCTTCTGCATCTTCTCTTCAGAGAAGGCTATAGAGTCTGCCACGCGCTTGCTCTCCACGGCTACCTCCTTCTGGCCGGCGGGTTTCCGGTTATCCTACCAGTCGTCGCGAACCTTGATCGGCGTACCCGGGGGGCTTATCATGCACCGTCCACCGTCGAATTCGTCTGGAGGTAAGGCTTGCAGTATCCGCCGGTCGAGTTGGTCTTGCCGGACTGGGTGAGAGCGTTTGTCGGAGATGCCGGGGAGGTCTACCCGGAGATCGAGGATAGGATGCGGCTCGTTGTGGGCCTCTCGCGGCTGAACGTGCGCCACGATACCGGTGGACCTTTCGGGGCGGCGGTGTTCGAGAGGAATTCCGGGCGGCTCCTGGCGCCCGGCGTGAACCTGGTAACGAGCGCCGGTTGCTCCGTGTTCCACGCGGAGGTGGTGGCGATAATGGTGGCTCAGCGGCTGGTGGGGAACTTCGACCTCGGCGGGCCGGGCCGGCCGGCCTACGAGCTGGTCGCCAGCACCGAGCCCTGCGCCATGTGCCTCGGCGCCACGCCCTGGTCCGGCGTGCGCTCCCTCGTCTACGGCGCCCGCAGCGCGGACGCCGAGGAGATCGGCTTCGACGAGGGGCTGAAACCCCCCGGCTGGGCGCCCGCCTTCGAGGAGCGCGGCATCTCCGTGACGGGTGGCGTGCTCCGCGAGGAAGCCGCGGCGGTGCTGCGCGAGTACGCCGCGCGGGGCGGCGAGATCTACAACAGCCGCCAGGGCGACGCCTGAACGGCTGCTGAACATCTACAACCGGAGCTCTTTCGGGAACCGCGTCAGGTTGCGGCAGCCGTCCTCGGTGACCACGACCAGGTCTTCGATGCGGACGCCGCCGAAGCCCGGTTTGTAGACGCCCGGTTCCACCGTCACCACGTCGCCGGCCTTCAGCTCCTCGTCCACCGTGCTGATACGGGGGGCCTCGTGGATCTCCAACCCCACGCCGTGGCCCGTGCCGTGGAAAAAGCCCTCCGTGAGCGGGCGGCCCTTTTCCTGGTCGTGCACGGTGGTCTTGTAGCCCCGGTCGTGCAGGATGTCCGAGGCCTTGCGGTGTACGTCCCGGCCGTTGACGCCGGCCCGGATCATGTCGAGCGCCGCCGTCTGGCTCTCCAGGACCGCGGCGTACATCCTCTCCAGCTCCCCGCCCGGCTCGCCCCTGACGACCGTGCGGGTCATGTCGGCGTAGTAGCGGCTGTCCTTGTCCACCGGGAAGATGTCCAGGATTATGGGTTCTCCGGCCCGCAGGGGCCCGCTCCCGGGCTCGTGGGGGTCTGCTGCCTGGGCACCCCCGGCGGTGATGGTCCCGGCCGCGGCGGCGCAGCCGCGCCGCAGCAGCTCTATCTCGATCTCCGCCCGCAGCCGTTCGCTGGTCAACGGGGCGCCTTCGTGGAGCAGGACGCCGTGCTCGCCCGGATCGGATTCCCGCAGGACCTCCACGGCGTGGGCGGCGGCGGCCTCCACGGCGCGCTGGGCCTTCTCTATGTGCCCAACCTCGGTCTCCGTCTTCGTGCGCCGCAACGCCGCGAAGAGCTGGGGCTCGGGTGAGACCTCGATGCCGCGCGCCCGCAGCTCGTCGGCGTAGATCACGCCGAGGTGCGGCGGCACGGTGACGGCGTTCGCGCCGAGCCGTTTGAGCAGCCCGGCCGCCGCCGCGGCGTAGGCCCGGTCGCCGCTCTTTAGCTCGCGCGCCAGCTTGCTGACCTCCAGCTCCTCGAAGGGGTGCAGCCCGTCCACGGCGGCCTGTTTCTCCGCCCGGCCGTACTCCAGGGTCGAGACCGCCAGGTGCTTCTCGCCGGAGACCTGGACGAAGATCACGGGGTCCGGCGCGAGAAAACCGGAGAGGTGGTGCGCCACGGGGTCGTGCTCGGGCGCCCCTATAACGAGCAGGTTCCGGGCTTCGTCGTCGCTCATGGGTGTCCTTCCGTCTGGTGGCCGGCCTCTCCGGCGACCCATTCTACTACCGGTGTCCCCGCCGTAAAGAAGTCCGGCCTCCTATATAATCGGCCTATGCCGGAGAACGGAGACATGCGGAGCCGGGTCGAGGCCGCCCTGGCGAAGGTGCGCCCGGCGATGCAGGCCGACGGGGGGGACGCCCGCGTGGTCGCGCTCGACGAGGCCAGCGGTTCGGTGAGCATAGAGATGATGGGGGCGTGCCGGGGCTGCCCGCTCTCCCAGCTGGACTTCGCCTACGCCATAGAAAGTTTGCTCCGGCGCGAGGTGCCGGAGCTCCGGGACATCCGGGCCGTCTAGCAGCCGGGCCCCCCGGGCCCGCTTCTACTACCGTTCTACTGTTGTTCCTGGCGGGTGGCGCGCAGGGCGCCGGGTGGCAGGGCTTGGCGCGCGTCGTCGAGCGCGTCGGTCGCCCGGCGCCGGGCCCTCTTGAGCTTTATACGCCGGAGGAGCCGGGCGTCTTGCGTCTCCTCGTTCAGGAGGTGGGTCAGCGTGATCATGTCCTCCACGCAGGCCCTGTACCCCAGGGCGCACATCTCGACCTGTATCTCTGAGGGGTCGTCCTGCATGGCGCGCTGTATCTCGGTGGCCCGCTCGGCGATGGAGCGGGAGAGGCCCTCGGGCGTGCTCTCGGGGTCGGCCTGCGGCTCGTAGCCCGTGATCCTCTCGGGCGTGATGCGCCAGGACCCGTACGAGAAACCGCGGAACCTGAGGTGTATGAGGAGGGCCACCGCTAGCGTCAGGGGCACGACCAGCGCGGCCAGCCCCACCACCGTACCCGAGACGACCGTCGACAGCAGGGCCAGGGCGGCCACCTCTAAGATCAACACCAGCGCTAACAACAACTTGAACATCTTATCTACACCTTTGCTACACCCCGGGGTGGGTCATCTAGTCTAAATTTCCAGCGGGGTTTTGACAAGAACTATATACCCAACCTGTATAATCTTAGTATGCACAAACACGAGCGCGCCCCAGAGTTCGATCTCGAAAATCCCATCTCCAGTGCCGCAGAGGTTATAAAAGCGCTGTTTACCAGGCCGCGAGGCTTCTTCCGCGGCTTCTCCACGGAGGGACCCGTAAAGGAACCAGGTCTCTTCGTGTTGCTCGTGAGCGCCGTAACGGGCTTTCTGAGCGTGGTGGTCGCGCTGGCGTCGAACCTGATCTTCGGCGAGGTAACGCTCGCCGTGCTGGGGGCTACCCTGCTGCAGGCCCTGGTCTTCGTGGTGTTCTCTCCGGTGGCTATCGGCGTCGTGGCGGCGGTGTACCTGCTCTCCATCCGCACGTTCGTCGGCAAGGTCTCCAGCCTCCGGGAGGTCTACCGGATGGCCGCGTACGCCTACGGGGCCATGATCCTGGCCTGGATCCCGGTGGTGAACGCTTTTCTGGTCACCTACGTCCTGATGGTGTTGATGGGCCTCGGTATCAGGAGCGTCTACCGGACTTCGTTTATGACCGCCGTGATCACGGCCCTGGTCGCTTTCGTGCCCACCGCCACCGGGCTCATCTTGCTCCGGGGCCTCTTCGCCCTGTCTCTCGGGTGAGGGCTGCGTACTCTCCCAGGTCGCGCTCAGCCCGCCGCCGCAGGCCCTCCGGCATCCGGGATAGCTTCTTGCCCGGGTTGCGCCCGTAACGCTTTTTTAGCAGGTCACAGGAGATGGCGAGGTACGCGCTCCGGGTCGCCAGCTCGGCGGGCACGGTCATCTCCCTCGGGAACACCTGGTAGTCCAGGTCCTCCTGGAGCCCCAGCGCCGGAACTTCCATCCCCCGCGCCCGGCGCATGGCGAGGCGCCGATCCCACCTCTCCCGCAGCCGGTGCAGGGCCTCGCCGTCCGGCGAGATGTTTAGCGGCCCGGTCTCGAACGGGTCCTCCGGCGTAAACCCGAAGGCCTCCTCGAAGAGGCGGGCCGCCGCTCCGAATCCCTGCAGCCGCAGGAACTCGTACTCGGAGCGCAACAGGATGAGTTGGACGTCGTAGTAGGCCCAAAGCCCGTCCCGGGTCGGGCGTGCGGGGTCTTCCCCTCTCTCTTCCAGGCTCCGGCGCAAAGCTTCGCCCCGGCGGCGGGTCCTTAGCCGTTCCCGGCCAAAGACGACCGCGCCGCCCCCGAGCCCTGCCAGCACCGGGACCAGCGCGGCCCCGATCGCCCCCTCCGGCCTCGAGCCGGTCCAGGCCGTGCCGAAGAAGTACCCCGAGAGCAGCACCAGCGCCCCCACGACGCAGATGATCGTGAAGCCGAGCATGGTCGCCCGGTTCTTGCCGCCCGCCGCCCGGGAGTACAGAAGTCCTAGCTCGTACCACAACTCCAGGGTCTTCCTGGACGGCGTGTCGGGTGTGGCCTGTGGTGGCACATGCTAGATTCTACTCGTTATGGATGCCCGCCAGAACCCGGCGCGGGACGTGGCCCGCACCCTGTCCAACATACTGAACCCGTTCCTCATCTTTACGGCGCTGTACGCGGCCGTGGCCTTTACGCGGAGCGACCCCGCCGGGGCCGCGATCTACCTCTCGCTGGAGCTTCTCGCCGCGGGCCTCGTGGCCGGGTACGTATTCTTCCTGATGCGGCGGGCGCGGGTGGGAGACTTCTGGATCTCACGCCGCGTCGAGCGCTTTGTGCCGGCGCTGGTCCTGCTGGCCGCCTTCGTGGGTCTCCTCGCCGCGCTGTCGCTCGCCGGAGCCCCACCAGAGCTCTACGACACGACGCTCTCGATGGGCCTCGCGAGCGCGGCCGTGGCCGGGATCACGCTCTTCTGGAAGGCCAGCGCCCACACCGCGGTCGCCGGACACGCCGCGATGGCCGGCACCTTGCTGCTCGGTCTCGGGGGCGTCGTCTTCGCCCTCGTGCTGCCTCTGGTGCTCTGGGCCCGGGTCGTTACCGGGGCGCACACGCCGCTGCAGACCCTGGCGGGCGCGGCCGTCGGCGCGCTCTTCGCACTGTTGTTTCTCATTTAGCGCGAGAAGCCGAGGAGTCTTATCTGTCAACCCTTCACCCCGCCGGAGGTAAGGCCGCCGACGAGTTGGCGTTGGAGGGCGAAGAAGACGATCACGATCGGCAGGGCGCCCACCAGCGCCGCCGCCGAGAAGATGCCCCACTGCTGGGTGTACTGTTCGGAGATGAACTGGTACATGCCGAGCGCCAGCGTGTACTGGTCCGTGCTGGTCAGGAGCACCCGGGGCAGCAGGAAGTCCGCGTAGGTGGCTATAAAGGTAAGGACGCCGACCACGGCGAGGATCGGCCGGACCATCGGCAGGAAGACGTAGATGAAGGACTGCAGGCGCGAGGCCCCGTCCACCATCGCCGACTCCTCCAGCTCCTTGGGGATGGTGTCGAAGTAGCCCTTCATCAGCCAGGTGTAGATGCCCAGGGCTCCGCCGGCGTAGATCAGGATGAGCCCGCCGTGGCTGTTGAGGCCGAAGGAGGGGAAGACCTGGCCTATCTGCTGCAGGAGCAGGTACAAGGCGACTATGGTCAGCAGGTTGGGGAAGAGCTGGACCAGCAGCACGGACAGCAGGCCCGCCCGACGCCCCCGGTACCGGAAGCGGGAGAACGAGTAGGCCGCCAGCGCGCAGGCGACGACCACGAAAAAGGAGCTTATGGCGCTGATCTTGATCGAGTTCCACATCCACAGCGGGAACGGGTTTGCCGGGTCGCCGACCAGGGACCGGAAGTTCTCCAGCGTGGCGCCGGCGGGGATGAGCCCCTGGCCGACGATCGAGTTGGTGGGGTTCACGGAGGACGAGATCACCCACACCACCGGGAAGAGGGCGTAGATGACCGCTAGCGTCAGGAGCCCGAGCTTGATGCCCGTGGTCAGCCGGCGGCGCGTCTTGAGCCCGAGGCCGGGCTTGCGGCCGGTGCTCCCCGCCTGGCCGGTATCGGGTGCGGTTTCGGCGCTTCGTCGGCCGGTAGTGGCGGACATTTTAGGACACCTCCTCTAGCCTGCGGGTCAGCCGGAAGTTGAAGATGGTTATGACGGCGATGAGCATGAAGATAAACACCGAGACGGCCGCCGCCAGGCCGTAGTCCGTGCCCTGCCCGGAGGCGAACGCCAGCCGGTAGGTGTAGGAGATGAGTATGTCGGTCTGCCCCGCGGGCGTGCCGGCCTCGGGGTTGGGCGGGCCGCCCTGGGTCACCAGCTCGATTATCCCGAAGTTGTTGAAGTTGAAGGCGAAGACGCCGAGCAGCAGCGGCCCCACCGAGACCAACAGGAGGGGCAGCGTTACGTAAAAGAACCGGTGGAAGGCGTTGGCGCCGTCGATGGCGGCCGCCTCGTAGACCTCCTCCGGGATGGACTGCAGGGCTCCCAGGCATACGATCATCATGTAGGGGAAGCCGAGCCACAGGTTGATCATCAGGATGGCTACCTTCGCGAGCGTGCCGTCAGAGAACCACTGCGGGGAGAGGCCGGTAAAGAACTCTATGATCTGGTTTATAGGGCCGTAGATGGGGTTTAGCAGGCCCACCCAAACCAGGGCCGTTATAAAGAACGGTATGGTGTACGGGACTATCGTGAGCGAGCGGAACAGGCCTCGGAACGGCAGCCGCTCGTCGTTGAGCAACATGGCCAGGCCGACGCCCAGGGCGAAGGTGGTGACCACCGACATCGCGGCAAAGACCACCGTCCAGACAAAGACCCCCACGAACGGTCCCCGGATGTTGGGGTCGGTGAAGATGCGGGTGAAGTTCTCGGCCCCGACGACGGTCGCGAAGCCGGGAGATATGCGTTCGCCTCCCTCGGAGACGAAGAAGCCGTCCTCGGCCTCGTAGACCGTGCCGGCCTCGTTGTCAGTGAGCTCCCCGGTGAGGGCTTCGTAGTCGTATCTCTGGAACTGGGGCGCGGCCTCGTCGAAAGACACCACCCGCACCTCGGAGCCCTGGGGTCCGGTTTCCCCGGCGGGGGCGGCGAAGTCTTCGAGCTGCGCGAGCACCCCCACGGTCTCGTTCTGGTCTAGCCTGGCGTAGTCGTCTATCTGCTCCGGCGGGCCAGCAGGTTCCGAGCCGAGGCGTTCGGCGGCCGGCTGGGTGCCCTCTTCGGTGGCGACGAAGGCTCCCGCCTCCCCGGACTCCAGGTACAGCAGGAGGTCTTCGCCGGGGGAGCGGTAGGCGGTCCACCCG
Organism: Actinomycetota bacterium; assembly: GCA_004563715.1. Lineage (GTDB taxonomy): Bacteria > Actinomycetota > Rubrobacteria > Rubrobacterales > Rubrobacteraceae > SIRX01. The sequence continues at coordinate 12,379 of ML214236.1, forward strand.
TACGTCGGGGCTTCCTCGGGCGTAAAGTACTCGTTCTCCAGCTGCGCGATGGCCTGCCCCCTGGAGAGGAGGTGCTCGTCGCCGTAGTTGGTGAGCCCGATGTACACCGTGTAAGCCGTCGGGTAGAGCACCAGAAGCGCCATGAGCGCGAGGCCCGGGGAGATCCAGCGCCACGGCGCCAGCCTCTCGGAGAGAAAGATCACGTTGATGAGCGCGGTGACCGCGAGCAGTACGACGGCGAATGCTATCGTCCCGTTGGCGTAGAGCGCGTAGGCGAACCCGAGCGCCGCGGCGTCTATGACCATGAGAGCCCCGAGGCGCAGAAGCGTCTTTCCCATCAGAATCCGCCTTTTCGTCCGGAAAGCTCCTTGTGGCCGGACGCCGCGCTACTCGTCGAGCTCGGCCCGGATCTCTCTGGCGGCATTGCTCATCACCTCCTCGGGTGCGCCCTGCCCTTCGAACAGGAACGTCATCGCGTTCTCCCATTCCGTAAACACCGCGGACATCTGGGGTATGGCCGGCAGCGGCTGGCCGTTCTGCGCGCTCTCGGTAAAGACCTGGATGTCCTCGCTGGCGTCGTCCTGGAGCGAGACCCACGCGGGGCCGATCGTGATGCCCTCGTATATCGTGCGCATGGCCTCCTCGGTGGCCAGGTACTCGGTGAGGAAGGTCCGGGCGAGGATCTTGTTCTCGGAGTAGGCGCTGGCCATGAAGCCCTGCGCCCCGACGAACGGCTGGGGCTGCTGCTCCATCTCGGGCAGCGGCGCTATGGCGTACTCGACGCCGGCCTCCTGCACGTCTCCCAGCGACCACGGCCCGGTAAAGAACATGGCCGACCGGCCGTCGAAGAAGAGGCTGTGCATGGTCTCGAAGTCTATGTTGGACCGGAGCAGCCCCTCCTCGACCATGCCCCGTATCTCCCGCGCGGCCTCCACGGAGCCCGGGCTGTCGAGGCCCAGGTCCGACGGGTCGTAGGAGCCGTCCGGCTGCTGCCCGAAGACGTAACCCCCGAAGCCGGTGTAGATGGGGTAGGCGTGGTAGGGGTCGGCCTCCTGCAGCACGTATCCCTGGTCCACCGCGCCCTCCTCCTGCAACCGCCGCGCGGTGTCTTTGAGGTCCTCCCAGGTCTCGGGGGGCTCCGGCACGAGCTCCTCGTTGTACATGAGCGCCAGCGCCTCGGTTCCGTAGGGGACGCCGTAGAGCCTTCCGTCGTAGGTGAACGCCTCCAGGGCGACCTCGTCGAAGTCTTCCCGCTTCTCGCCGAGGTCCACGGGCTCGACGAGGCCGTTGGCCACCAGCTCTCCCAGCCAGTCGTGCGCGCCGACGACTATGTCGGGACCCTCCCCGGCGGGCGCGGCGAGCTTGAGCTGGTCCCGGATGTCCTCGAAGGCCAGCTCCTGCACGCGCACCGGCACCTCGTACTGCCCGGTAAAGCCGGCCGCCAGCTCGCGCACCGTATCGACGCGGCCGCCGTCGGTCCAGATCAGGATCTGCTCTTCCCCCGAGCCAGCCCCCGCCGTGCCGCACCCGGAGAAGACCGCAGACATCAGCAGCACGAGCACCAGTAAGACCCCGCCAAACTTACACTTCGTCCCTTCCCGGCTCCTACCGGTCAAAACCGGTTTCCTCCTCTCCCTGAAAAGCCTTCACCCTCGGAAAGACATTGCGGACTCGCTCTCCGCCGTCGCGGTAGAAGAACCCGCCGTATGGCTTTTGTTCCGGCGCCGTCCCTCTCCCAGACTCGTCGCGCTTCCTGTTACCATCGGCATAATAGCAGGACTCGGGTTGTCAGTAAAACGTTTTAACGGAGGAGCATATGAAGCGGGTGACGATCGTCGACGTGGCCCGGAGTGCGGGGGTTTCGCCGGCTGCAGTCTCGCTCGCGCTGAACAAGCCCTCCCGGCTGAGCCCCGAGACGGTAGAGCGGGTGCGGGAGACGGCAAGGGTCCTCGGTTACGTCCCCAACCCTCACGCGCTGGCGCTGGTGCAAAAGCGCGCCGGGGCGGTGGGTGTGCTGGTACCCCAGACGATATCCGAGACCTTCGCCAACCCGTACTTCGCCGAGTTCTTGCGCGGGGTCGGCGCTGGCTGCGAGGAGAAAGGGCTCTCCTTACAACTGGTGCCCCCGAGGGAGGGTTCGGTCGAAAAGGCGGTCTCCATCGCCCCGGTGGACGGTTTTCTGGTTGTGGGCCTCTCCGAGGAGCATCCGGGAGCGAAGCCCCTTTCGCGGCGGGGCGTACCGTTCGTGGTCGTGGACGGGGACGCAGAGAAGGCGCCTTCGGTGAACTGCGACGACGAAGGTGGGGCGTATGCGGCGGCCCGGTTTCTGGCGCGGCGTCACAGGAAGATACTCGTCCTGGGTTTCCCGCGGTCTTCCGGCGGGCGCGAGCGGTTTGTGTGGGGGGTGGAAAAGAGACGCCTCCGCGGTTACCGGAGGGCTTTGGAGGAGTATGGAATAACCTGGACGGCGGACTCCGTCACGGCTTCGGCGGTCTCCCCCGAGGGTGGCGAGGAGGCGTTTGCGCGGGCCTTCGATCGCCTGTCACGCGCGGGCCGCCGGCCGACGGCGGTGCTCGCCGCCAGCGACGCGACGGCGTTCGGGGTGCTGCGGGCCGCAGGAAGGATGGGCCTGCGGATACCGGAGGACCTGGAGGTGATCGGCTTCGACGACGTGCCGTTCGCCGCGTTCTGCAACCCGCCGCTTACTACGGTCCGTCAACCGATAGAAGAGAAGGGTCGGGTGGCGGCGGAGCTATTGCTCGGTCTTCTGGAAGAGGAAGACCGCCCAGTAGCGGAAGCCAGACTATTACCTGCGCGTCTCGTCCTGAGAGGCACAACGGTCTAAGAAAGCCCGCCGGAAAAAGCGGTCTCCAGAGAGTGACCCCACCGGGATTCGAACCCGGGTTTTCGCCGTGAGAGGGCGATGTCCTTGGCCTCTAGACGATGGGGCCGTCGAGCGAGCATAGAGTGTAAACGATGGGACGCGGTTCGTCAAAAACCGGCTAGTCCTCCAGTTGGCGCATCTCCACTATGGCCCGGTCCATGCGGAGCAGGCTGCGCTCGCGGCCCAGGAGCGCCAGCGTCTCGAAGAGGCCGGCGCTCACGGTGCGGCCCGTCGCGGCGAACCGGAGGGGGTGGATCAGGTGCCGCGCCCCCTTCTCTTTCTCCGCCGCGAGCCCGCGCACAGCCTCCTCTATGGCCTCCTCGGTCCACTCCGGCAGCGCGGCGAGACGATCGCGTAACTCGGGAAAGGTCTCCCGCACGAACTCCTTGTCGAACTGCTTCTGGAACTGCTCCGGGTCGTAGTCCAGCGCGCCGCCGTAGAAGTAGCCTACGGCGTCCGGGATGTCGGTGGTGCGGCTTATGCGCTCTTTCAAAAGGTCCATTATCTCTACCAGGCGCGGCATGTCCTGCTCCAACTCCTCGGGGCTGGCGGCGCCGGTGGCGGCGAGCATCGGGGCGGCCTGCATCGCCAGCTCCTCGGGGCTCTGCCGGCGGATGTAGACCTGGTTTATAGCGAGCAGCTTGGTCTCGTCGAAGACCGCCGGGTTGCCGCTGACCCGGTCTATTCGGAAGCGGGCGGCCAGCTCCTGGGGGCTGAAGATCTCCTCGTCCGCCGCGTAGCCCGCGCCCAGCAGCGCCAGGTAGTTGAAGAGCGCCTCGGGCAGGATGCCTTGGGCGGCGAACTCCTCGACGCTGGCCGCGCCGTGGCGCTTGGACAGCTTCTTCTTGTCTGGCCCGAGGACCTGCGGGACGTGGGCGAAAGCCGGTAGCTGGTGGCCGAGGGCCTCGTAGATCAGGATCTGGCGCGGCGTGTTGGAGAGATGGTCGTCGCCGCGGATGACGTGGCTGATCTCCATCTCCGCGTCGTCTACCGCCGCTGCGAAGTTGTAAGTCGGGGTTCCCGTGGACTTCATGAGCACGAAGTCCTCCAAGTTCTGGTTCTCGAAGGTGACGGGGCCCCGGATCAGGTCCTCCACCACCGTCTGGCCCTCGCGCGGGGTCTTGAACCGCACCGTGTGCGGCTCGCCCATCCTGACCCTTTTCAGCGCCTCTTCCGGGTCCAGGTCACGGTATTCGCTACCCCGGTAGATCGGCTGCCGGCCCTCGGACCGCGCCTGCTCCCGGAACTCGGCCAGCTCCTCGGTGGTGGCGAAGTCGTGGTACGCGGCGCCGTCCTCCAGCAGCTTCCGGACGGCCTCGCGGTAGATCTCCAACCTCTCCGTCTGGCGGTAGGGGGCGTGGGGGCCGCCGACCTCGGGTCCCTCGTCCCAGTCCAGGCCGATCCAGCGTAAGGAGCGCTTTAGCTGCTCGAACGACGCCTCCGTGGAGCGCTCCAGGTCGGTGTCCTCTATGCGCAGCACGAAGACGCCGTCGTTTTTGCGGGCGAACAGCCAGTTGAAGAGCGCCGTACGCACGCCGCCGACGTGGAGCATGCCCGTCGGGCTCGGGGCGTAGCGCACCCGTGTCTGCGAGTTATCCATGCGGTAAAACTAGCATACAGGCCGGGAGTTAGAAAGCTGTAGGTTCCGTACTCCCGCGCACCGTCCGTCCTTTCGCGAGCCTGGCCGTCGGGAAGCCTGGCCACACGGAGATCCCGCCGGGACGGTCCGTAATCGGAAACCCGGATACCCCGTCGAGAGGAAGTATACTTTGAACCTGAGAGCCGCCGGTCAGCCCCGAAAGCCGGAGGCGGGAGAGGGGGTCTCGCGGGGCGTCGTCGGTTAGAATAGCCGGTGATACACACGAGAGCTAGAAGGTTTGGGTACGGGATCTAGAGATGGAAGAGATCAACAGGCGTCTGAGCTATCTGTACAAGAGGTTGTCCTCCGTCGGACGGGTGCGTTTGGTTATAGGGCTGATAGCGGTCCTGTTCTTCGTGTGGTTGGTCTCGCCCATGTTCCACGGCCTGGTGATGATGTTTTACGTGGAATGGCCGTTCTTCCTGGTTACGCTGGGCGGCGGGGCCCTCGGCGCTTACCTCTGGAGCATAGGGGACCGGGACCCGGCCAAGATAGTCGCGGTCGTCGTCACCGTTGCGGCCGTGGCCTACCTCATCGCCGCCGCCCCGCTGCGGGACCTCAAGTTCCTGGACATGACCCAGGCCCAGGAGATCGAGCAGATGCCCGATACCACGGGGATAAGGTTTCTCCCGTACGACGTGGCCGCCCGTTTCGGGCAGAACACCCAGGACGACTCCACCCTCGTGCTGGGACAGTTCGAGCCCCTGAGCAACGGCGAGGGCGGGATAGACTGGGTAGCCCCGCGGGAGCCCAACGGCCCCTGGAACTCCATAGCCAACAACCAGGAGGGCGTAATGGTGATCGGCCCCGACGGCTCGGCGGAGATCGTGGGCCAGGAGTTCCGGCGGGGCGAGGGGATGGCCCTCTACAGGAACGTCGGGTGGAAGCTCAAGCGGAGCAAGTACTTCGCCCACCACACCAACCAGTACTACATCCTCCACGACGAAGAATTGCTTGGCGTCGTCCCCTACATCAGCTACACGTTCTCCTTCCCGGTCATGGTCCCCCAGTGGGGCGGGGTCATGCTGGTGCACCCCGACGGGCAGGTAGAGCGGCTCACGCCCGAGGAAGCCGTCGAAGACCCGCGGCTGGAAGGGGAGAGGCTCTACCCCGAGCAGCTCGCGCGGAAGGTCGGCGACGTCTGGAAGTACCGCAACGGCTACTGGAACACCTGGTTCGCCCACGAGGACGAGGCCGTCATACCCCGGATAGACACCGAGGGGGCGACGGCGCCCGAAGAAGATTTCGCCGCCGGGGCCTCGACCAACCAGATGCCTTTCTTGATCCCCACGCAGGACGGTCCCCAGTGGTTCCTGGCCGCCGAACCCTACGGCCGGAGCTTCTCCATGTACCGGGGTATCTACATCGACGCCCACAACGGCGAGGTCAACTACTACAGGCCCGACACGGGGAGCGCCATGATCGGGGTCAACAAGGGCCTGGACTACGCCAAGGCCACGTTCCCCAACTACCAGTGGGGTCGCAACGCGGTCATACTGGAGCCGCGCCCGATAGTGAAGGATGAGAACCTCTACTGGATGGCCACCATCACCAACGCCAACAAGGCCGGGGTCAACCAGACCGTGATGGTCAACGCCTCCGAACAGGGCGAGGTAACGGTGCTGGACAGCTACCAGGACGTCGTGGCTTTCGTCGAGGGCGAGGACACCGGCGAGACGTTGAACGTGGAGGAGGGCGGCGGCGCCCTGGAGGCCGCCGAAGACCTGCCACCGACGCCGGAGGACGACCTCGCGCAGGACGGGCCTCAGGACGCGCCGGAGGACGCGGCCCCGGAAGAGGCTGGCCCCGAAGCCTTCCCCGGCGGCGAGGCCCCGGTCGACGTGTCGGACATGAGCGAAGAGGAGCTTATCCGGGTCATCCGGGAGGCGGCCGACGAGTTGGAGAACCGGGACGGGGAGTAAGACTCTATCCGAAAACCGCCAAGTTGAACAAGATGTGGGCGCAGGCAAGCTGAACGAGTGCCAGCCAATTTCCAGCCTTCTTCGCCCAGCGGGTGCGGAGGCTGCGACGCTTGGTCAACCATGAGATCGTTCGCTCCACCATCCATCGCCTCGCCGGGTAAATCCTCTTCGGAGAGTCGTCATCCGGTGGAGGTTCGGCGGCTTTCCGGCTTCGCCTGGGATTGACCTTGATGTGTGTCTCGTAGCTCGCCGCCGAGGCGAACTCCCTCACGTCCTCTGAGTCATAGGCTTTGTCAGCGCACAGGTGCTGCTCCTTATGAGCCGGACGCTTGACGCTAAAGGCGACGATCAGTTCGACGGCCGAGACCTTATCGTGGCGGTTGGCTCCGGTGAGCACGACTGAAAGCGGGGCACCGCGCCCATCGACCATGAGGTTTATCTTCGCTCCGAGCTTGCCCCTGTCGGTGGGATTTTTGCCCGTCTTTTCGCCTCCCAAAGGGGACGCGGCGTGCTTGGAATCCATCGCTTGCCACTTCCAGCCGATCCCACCACGCTCCCTCGCATAGTACTCGACCATCCTCCTTGAAAGCTTCTCGAATATGCCCATCTCTCTCCAACTCTGGAAACGCTCGTGGACGACACTCGAAGAGACTCCAAACCAGTCGCGATGGAGAGCCTTCCATTGACATCCCGTCCAAAGCACGTACCAGATGGCGTTGGCAACTGCTCTCTCGGAGGCTCTTGGCCTGCCACCTTTCGCGCTTTTTCTCCTCCTTCGCTTCGGCAGGTGTTTCTTGAGTTTCCTCCACAGCGGCCTGGGCATTCGGAAGTAGTCTACTTTCGGCGTTGTGGTAGCCTCTGCCATACGGCGCATCTCCTTTCGAGAACGGTGATGGTGGCAATCTCATTCTCGGAGGAATGCGCCTTTCTTCAAGGTTCTCGGATAGAGTCTAAGCTCGCGCAAACCGGCGCACCGGGAGCACGCCCTGTGCTACCCTCGCCGGGTATGACCTCCGGCCCCCACATATAGCGGACCCGCAGTGGACCTGTTGCTCAAGCTCATCTCCGCCGTGGCCTTCGGGGCCGTGGACCTCTGGCTGGGGATACCCGCTGGACTTATCGCGGGGCTGCCGCCGGTGGCGAGCGGGGCCGCCGCCGTGACGGGAGCCATCATCGGGGTGGTGCTGGTGTCCTGGGCCGGAGAATGGCTGCGGCGCTGGGTCTACGACCGCCGCTGGCTCGACCGGCGGCGCCAGCGCATAGAGCGCGTGTGGAAACGCTACGGGGTGATCGGGGTGTCCCTGCAGGCCCCGATGCTCACGGGTGCCCCCCTGGCCACCATCCTGGCGCTCGCCCTCGGAGCCCCCACCCGCCCGCTCCTGTTCTGGATGACCCTCAGCCTCGTGCTCTGGGGAGCCGTCCTCACCGGGGCCGTCGCCCTGGGCTTCTCGGTGTTCGACCGCTGATCGGGGCCTGACGAAGGCACCGGCCCGCTGTCCTTGCCGCTATTGGGTCATATTGACTATATGTTGCGGCTTGTAATTTGTTTAGCATATCGGGTAACGAGGCTGACGAGGTTGCGCGCGGAGAAAGGGGAAGGAGGCGTCATGGAGACCCCCCTACGCGGCATCCGGGGCAAGAACCTGGACCTCCCGGACGAGACCCGGGAGTTCGCCCGCGGCAAGATGGACGTGGTGACCCTCGACGGCGTGACCGTGGGCCGGGCTGTCTTCGAGCCGGGCTGGAAGTGGTCGGAGAGCGTCCGGCCTATCGCGGGCACGGAGAGTTGCGAGGTGGCGCACGTGGGGTACGTGATCTCGGGCCGGATGCAGGTGCGGATGGACGACGGCACGGAGCTGGACCTCCGGCCCGGCGACGCCGTGACGATACCGCCGGGCCACGACGCCTGGGTGCTCGGGGGCGAGCCCTGCGTCATGCTGGACTTTTCGGGGGCCGACCAGTACGCGAAAAGCGCTGCCGGGCGCGGCTGAAGAAGGCAGGGAAACATGTTCGCACGGGTAAGCACGTACCAGGGAGACCCGGGACGGATAGACGAGGGCCTCGAACACGCCCGGAAAAACATAGTCCCCAGGGCCCAGCAACTAGACGGGTTCCGCGGCCTCTACTACCTGATCGACCGCGAGAGCGGCAAGGCCCTCTCGATAACCCTCTGGGAGACCGAGGAAGCCCTGCGCGCCACCGAGGAGGAGGCGAACCGCCTGCGCCACGAGGGCGCGCAGGCTTACGCCGCGTCGGTAGAGAGTGTGGAGCGCTACGAGGTAGCGCTCTCGCCGTAACAGTACCGGGAGACCTACAAAAGAAAGGAATAGCCAGATGTCGGAGACGAACAAGGCGCTGGTGCGCCGCTGGTTCGAGGAGCTGTTCAACGGGCGGCGGCTTGAGGTGGCGGACGAGATCGTCGCGCCGGACCACGTGGACCACGACCCCACCCTCCCGGGCACGCCGACCGGCCCTGAGGGAGTGAAGGAGACCGTGCGTCTCTACCACGGAGCCTTCCCCGACGCCCACATCACCATCGAGGATCAGGTAGCAGAAGGAGATCTGGTCGTTACGCGCTGGACGGGGCGCGGCACGCACCGGGGGGACCTCATGGGCGTTCCCCCCAGCGGCAACGAAGTGACCGTGCCAGGCATCACCATCAACCGCATCTCCGGCGGCAAGATCGCCGAGAGTTGGGATAGCTACGACGCCCTGGGCATGATGCAGCAGGTCGGCGCCATACCCGCGCCGGAACCGGCCCGCGGTTAAACGTTCCGGCCCGGCACCCGCCAGAACCCGCAAGGAAGCGGTGGCCGCCTACGACCCCGCGTTCCCTGGTTGCCTGCTCCGGGCGCGGCCGATAGGGGCCCTCAACATGTCTGACGAGAACGGCCGGGACCTCAAGGTCTTCGCCGTGCCCGCCGACGACCCGCGCTTCGAGGACATCAGGAAACTAGACGACCTGCCGGAGCAGAACCTGCGTGAGGTAGAGCAGTTCTTCGAGTAATACAAACTCCTGGAGGGTGACCGGGAAGTGGAGATTCACGGCTGGCTCTTCCGGGAGGAAGCCCACGCGGAGATCCGGCAGTCCGTCCGCTAGCCTGAAAGCTCTCTACGGCCTGGTTACTCCCCCCCTTCCAGCTCCTCCTCTTCCGGCTCCTCCTCGATAGCCGCCGCCGAGGTCACCCTGAAGAGCATCACCTTGCCCCGCTCGGGGTAGTCCACGATCTCTACGTCACCCGTGACCGCCACCTGGTCGTCGATCAACTCCCCGACGTTCCGGACCGCGGACATCTCGACCTCGACCTCCAGGGTGTAGCCGGTATGTTCTTCCTCAGACTCGCCGTCCGTCTGCCGGAGCCGTCCTTCCAGGTAGGCCATCCCTATCCTCCTATTTCTCGCCGACGCCGCCCATGGTACCCGAAGTCCGGCGCCGGGACCGGCCTCCTGCCGGTAGACTTGGCGGAGCGCTACCCGCAGGCCGGACACGAGAAAGGAACGCTCCGTTGAGCTTCGAGATAAAAAGCGCCGTCCGACGAGGATCGGAGGAACCGCCCACCGAGACGTTCCCCGACGACGAGTGGCACAACCTGGTAGCGCTGGCCCGCGAGTGCGGCTTCGGTCCGGGCGGCGAGTACGAGCGGCTGGTGGGCCTCGAAGAGGGCGGCGCTATCGAGCTGGACGCCCCGGCCGCCCAGCGGCTGTACATCGGCGTGGGCGTGGTCCTGAACCAGGACACCCTGCCCTTTGCCGCCACCTGGGAAGAGGACGACGCGCGGCTCCACTTCCGCTGGGTGGACGGGCCGCGTGCGGGCTCCAGGTTCTCTCTGGACCGGGACCGGGTCCGGCGGCTCGCGGACCGGCTCTACCGGGGTCCGGTCCTCGTGAGCCGGGTAGGCGGCCCGGAGGGTTAGCGTGGTTCCGGCTACCCGCCCAGGTACTTGTCGGCCAAGAGCTCGTGTACGCCGGTGAACTCCAGGCCCTCAGACAGGTAGTGCTCGATAATACCCGGCAGGGCGTCGGCCGACTGCTGCTTGGTATCGTGCAGAAGCAGCACCCCGTCGTAGTCGCGACCCGGCGCCCGCTCGCGCTTGACGTCCTGGATGATCCTCCCGGGCTGGCCGTCGTACAGGTAGTCGTGGGGGCTCGGGGTCCACAGCACGGGAAAGAGCTGCTGACGCCTCATTACCCGCTCGAACACCGGCAGGTTGTCCGCTCCTCCGTAGTAGGGGTGGCCAAAGGGCGGGCGCATAACGAACATCTGGTGCTCGTAGCCAAGAGCCCGGTCTACGGCCCGCTGGGTTCTTCTCAACTCCCGGTTCATCTGCGCCGCGTTCATGAAGGACATGTCCGGGTGGGTGTAGGTGTGGTTGCCCAGGGTATGACCCTCCGCGACTATGCGCTGCACGATCTCCGGGTGCTGCGCGACGTACCGCCCGACCACGAAGAAAGTAGCCTCGACGTCGTACGCCAGCAGCGTGTCGAGCACCTGCGGCGTTACGACCGGGTCCGGCCCGTCGTCGAAGGTCAGGGCGATCCTGCCCTTCTGGGTCGTGGTCTGGCCCGAGATCGCCAGGCCGGGCGAGGGGTCGCTCGCAACGGCCGCAGACCAGACCACCGACATGTCCGCGCCGGCTCCCGGGGGCTCGGGCGCGGCCCCGATCTCCGGAGGCGCGACGGCCGGGAGCGAGGTAGCCGGGCTGGAAGAGGCCGGTGAGGAAGAGAACCCGTGAACCAGCGCCACCACCGCGAGAAGCAGCAGGGTGAGCGCGGTCGCCCGGCGCAAGAGGATGCGCTGTCTGCGCCGCCGCCGATACCTGCTGGCCGCAGAACCGTAACGGACCCTCCGGGCCGGCCTTACCTGCGGAGGCCGGTCCCAAACATGCTCGTTACCGGCCATCTATAGCGTGGAATAAGAACCCGTTGACGCGCCTCAAGACCCAGCTCCTCCCCGCAAAGGACTTCTCAGACAAGCTATGTGCGGCATGCCCATCATCCGTTTTCACGTAGAGACCAAGCCTAGCATAGAAGTAATTTCGGTTCAGGAAACATCCCTCCCGGAGCCCGGGCCGCACGCCGCCCTCTACGAGGCCCGAATCGCCCCCGAGGTCCGCGGAGGCCGGGGAATCTTTTACCGCCTCAACCCCCGCCGATAATCGAAGACCCGGTCTCCCGGCTATCCCCGCGCGCCGCTCAGGTGGCGGGCTCCACGCAGCGCGGGCCGTCGTGGGAGGGGTTGTTGACGAAGCGGCTCACCGGGTAGGCTTCCATGTCTTCCGGGGGGTAAGGCCGCAGCAGGTCGGAGAGCGGGTCCCTCTCCTCCACGCCCGGGTCCAGCCACAGGTCGTAGTTCTCGGGCGGCAGGATCACGGGCATGCGGCCGTGGACGGGCGCGAGCAGGTCGTTGGCTTCCGTGGTGAGTATCGTGCAGGAGCGGACCTCCGGGCCGTCCTCCGGCCGCCAGACCTCCCAGAGCCCGGCAAAGGCGAACGGGCCTCCGCCCTTTACGCGGATGTGGTGGGGCTGTTTTCCGCCACCCAGCTTCTGCCACTCGTAGAAGCCGTCGGCGGGGATCAGGCACCGCCGCTTCTTGAACGCCGCCCGGAACGAGGGCTTCTCCGCGGCGGTCTCCGAGCGGGCGTTGATCATGCGGTTCCCGATCTCCGGGTCGTCGGCCCACGAGGGGATGAGCCCCCACCGCATCAGCTCCAGCCGGCGTCCCTCCCCTACCTCGACCACCGTGGCAACGCTCTGCGTCGGCGCCACGTTGTAGCGGGGCGGCAGGTCGGGCGCGGGTTCGGAGATGCCGAACTCCTCCGCGAGCTTCTCGACCGGCGTCGTCAGGGTGTACCTTCCGCACATCTTCCCGCTCTCCTCTTCCGGGTCACCGCCCTCCGGGCGACAGCTTCCAGGGCAATTCTACCGGCGTCCGGCCCCGCTCCCACCCCGCAATCCGGTGGTAGCCCCTGCTACCTGACGCCGAACAACCGGTTGCGCGACGCCTCGTCGAGGTCCTCTACGGGCCGGCGCAGCTCCGCGCCGACCTCCAGGCCGCGCCGGACGGCCGGGCGCGAGCCCACGTCCTCGAACCAGCGGGCGAGGTCCGGAAAGTCCGTTATGTCCTGCCCCTGCTTCTCGTAAGAGACGAGCCAGGGGTAGATCGCCATGTCCACGATGGAGTAGCCGCCCACGAAGTAATCCCTGCCGGACAGGTGCCGGTCCATGACGCCGTAGAGGCGGGCCGCCTCGTTCGTGTAGCGGTCTACGGCGTAGGGGATCTTCTCCGGCGCGTAGCCGCGGAAGTGGTGGGCCTGGCCGAGCATCGGGCCGACGTGGCCCATCTGGAACATCAGCCACTGCAACGCCTCGTAGCGCTCCCGCGGGGCCTCGGGCAGAAACCGGCCCGTCTTCTCGGACAGGTAGATCAGGATCGCCCCCGACTCGAAGAGGCTTGTGGACTCGCCGTCCGGCCCCTCCGGGTCCACGATGGCGGGCATCTTGTTGTTGGGGCTGATGCGGAGGAAACCCTCGTCGAACTGGTCCCCGGCGCCGATGTCCACCGGGACCACGTTGTAGGGAAGCCCGGCCTCCTCCAGGAAGATGGAGATCTTCCACCCGTTCGGGGTCGGCCAGTAGTAGAGGTCTATGGGCTGTGGCATCCGGCGCTCCTTCCGTGGCTCAAACCGTGGCGGGCGCTATTGTACTGCGCCCGTCCCGGAGCGAACCGTGAAAGCCCTTGCCCGTCAGGCGGCCACGCCCTCCCGGAGGGCCTGGGCGTTCTCGCCGCTACCGAGGGCCTGAACCGCTTCGAGCTGTATCTGGCGCACCCGCTCGCGCGAGATGCCGAGCTCCCGGCTCAGGTCGGCGAGGGTGGCGGCGTCCTGGTTGTCGAGGCCGTAGCGCCGCACCAGCACGTAGCGGGCCCGCTCCGGCAGCCGCTCGATGGCCTCCTTGAGCTGCACCGTCTCCATCTCCCGCATTACCGTGCCGGGGGTGTCGGAGGCCTCTTCGTCCTCCACGAAGCTGCCGAGCTCGGAGGAGTCCTCGTCGTTGCCCACGGGCTTGTCGAGGCTCGTGGCGTCCGGCATCGCGCTCTTTACTTCCTGCACGTCCTCGACCGTCCACCCGAGCCGCCCGGCGACCTCTTCCTCGGAGGGCTCCCGCTCCAGCTCCGCCGAGAGCTCGTTAAAGGTCCGGCTTACCTTCCTTATCTTCTCCGTCATGTGCACCGGTACCCGTATCGTGCGGCCCTTGTCCGCCACCGCCCGCTGCACCGCCTGACGGATCCACCACGTAGCGTACGTGGAGAAGCGGTAACCCTTGTCAGGGTCGAACTTCTCGACGGCCTTCATGAGGCCGATGTTGCCCTCCTGGATGAGATCCTCGAAGGGCAGGCCGTAGCCGCGATACTTCTTGGCCACCGATACCACGAGCCGCAAGTTTTTCTCGATGAGCTTCTGTCGGGCGCGCCGGTCGCCCTGCTTGGCGCGGTTTGAGAGGTCTATCTCTTCCTCGTGGGTCAGCAGGTTGCCCCGGCTGATGTACGCCAGGTAGCTCGGCAGCAACTCCGGCGTCTGGGAGCCGCGCGTCGTCGTGGTTCTGTTCCCCGTATAAACTGTCATCCCGATATTTCCTCCTTCGGCATTGGCCGAAGGGCCGGAGACGGCGCGTCCCCGGCCCCTCCCTGGAGCCTTTATTTAGTGCGGTGTTCCTCTACCTGGCGGCCTTCTTGGCTACCTGCAGGCCCTCCTTGTAGTAGGAGAGCGGCGCGTACACCAGATCCATGTAAGCGTCCACCGACTCCTCTACCAGGCTCTGCAACGCCCCCCTCTGGGCCTCGGCCCGCTCAA
>SIRX01000169.1 GCA_004563715.1 Actinomycetota bacterium
AGGCCCTGCTGGTGGCCGCCGGCCAGAACGTCAAGCGGTTGCTTGCTTTCGGCCGGAAGGGGCCGAGACGCCCGGCCCAGGTCGTGGCCCTGCGCGTCACGCCAACGGCGCGTCGTCCGCACCGTGGTCTCCTCTCAGGCCGCCAATTTCCGCTGGTCCGAGCCTTTTTCAACGGGCTGATCACTTTTTCCGGGTGATAGCAAGCCCGCGGGTGGTAAACTCTGCGAGCCTAATCATGCTACATCAACCCTCTCCCCGGAAGGTGTATGGACGAGATAACCCAGAGCCCAGATCGCAACCCGAGTAGCCTGCAACCGCACGAGGTGCTAGAAGACCTCTCCGTCTCGCTGGAAACAGGCCTGACGGCGAAAGAGGCAGATAACCGGCGCGAGGAGTTCGGCTACAACGTCCTGGAGGAGGGGCGGGGCGAGGGCATCCTCTCCATGCTCTGGCGCCAGATCAACTCGCCCCTGATCTACGTGCTTATCGGCGCGGGCTTGTTGGCGTTTGCCGTGGGGGAGAACGTCGACGCGGTCGTGGTGCTGGCGGTCGTGGTGCTGAACACCCTGATCGGCTTTGTCCAGGAGTACCGGGCCGGAAAGGCCATCGAGGCGCTCACCCAGATGGTTCCCGAGCAGGCCGCTGTCTTGCGGGATGAGGAGTGGGTCACCCTGCCCGCCGCAGAACTGGTCCCGGGCGACGTGGTCTCCGTGCGCTCGGGCGACAAGGTGCCGGCCGACCTGCGGCTCGTGGAGGCCAGGAACCTGCAAGCCGACGAGGCGGCGCTGACCGGCGAGTCGGTACCGGTCGCCAAGGGGGTAGAGCCCGTCGAGGAAGAAACGCCCGTCGCCGACCGCACGAGCATGATCTTCAACGGCACCCTCGTGACCTCCGGAACCGCGACGGCCGTTACGACGGCTACGGGAATGAACACGGAGCTCGGACGCATCTCCGAGATGCTCGAAGAGACCAGCGAGGTGCAGACCCCGCTCACGCGCCAGATAGCCACGTTCGGCAAGTGGCTCTCCGTCGTGATCCTCGTCGTGGCGGTAGTGATGTTCGCCGTCGGGATTTTCCGGGGTTACCCGGCGGCCGACGCCACGCTCGCGGCCATAACCCTGGCGGTGGCCGCCATCCCCGAGGGTCTGCCGGCGATCATCACCATCGCCCTCGCGGTCGGGGTGCGCCGGATGGCCCGGCGCCGCGCCGTGATCCGCCACCTCCCGGCCGTGGATACCCTGGGGAGCACCACGGTTATCTGTTCGGACAAGACGGGCACCCTCACGAGGGGCGAGATGACCGTGCGCGGCATATGGTGCGGCAGCGGCGAGTACGAGGTGAGCGGCGTCGGCTACTTGCCGGAGGGGGAGATCACCCGCGACGGGGAGGCGCCCGGCGAGCTTGCCGAGGACCTCCGGGAGCTTCTCCGGGCCGGCCTTCTCTGCAACGACTCCCGGCTCGAGCAGGAGGAGGGCGAGTGGAGGATCGACGGAGACCCTACAGAGGGCTCTCTCCTGGTCGCCGCCGAAAAAGCGGGGCTGGACGCCAGAGAGGCGCAAGGACAGCGGCCCCGGAAAGACGCCATACCGTTCGAGTCCGAAAAGCAGTACATGGCGACGCTGCACGAACAGCCGGATAACGGGCAGGTGATCTACCTGAAGGGATCGCCGGAGGCCGTCGTAGAGCGCTGCGAGGCTGGGCCCGACGGCGAGCCTCTGGACGAGAAGCAGGTATTCGAGCAGGCCGAGCGGATGGCCGACCGGGGCATGCGGGTTCTCGCGCTGGCTCACCGGCATCCGGAGAAGCCGCTGGACGAGCTGGCAGACGATGCGGTAGACAGAGGCTTCGTCCTGCTCGGCCTCGCAGCGATGATAGATCCCCCCCGGGAAGAGGCGATCTCGGCCGTGGGCGAGTGCCAGAGCGCGGGGATAACCGTCAAGATGGTAACGGGGGACCACTCCATCACAGCGGCGGCTATCGGCCGGCAGCTGGGGATACTCAACGAGAACGGCTCGTCGTTGTCCGGCTCGGATATAGCCGGCTTCTCCGACGAGGAGCTGCGCGAAGCCGCGGTGGAGTCGAACGTCTTCGCCCGCGTCGCCCCCGAGCACAAGCTCCGGCTGGTGCAGAGCTTGCAGGACCGGGACGAGGTAACGGCGATGACCGGAGACGGGGTCAACGACGCCCCCGCCCTGAAGCAGGCCAACATCGGGGTGGCTATGGGCATAGCCGGTACGGACGTCTCCAAAGAGTCGGCGGACATGGTCCTGACCGACGACAACTTCGCCTCCATCAGCGCCGCGGTGGAAGAGGGACGCCGGGTCTACGACAACCTCAAGAAAGCCCTCGCCTTTATACTGCCCACGAACGTGGGGCAGGGGCTGCTCATACTACTGGCCGTGATGTTCTTCCCCATCGTGGGCGGCGAGCCGCTGCTGCCGGTTCAGCCCACCCAGGCGTTGTGGATCAACCTGGTCGTCGCCGTCGCGCTGGCGCTGCCGCTCGCCTTCGAGGCGAAGGAGCCGGACCTCATGCATCGTCTGCCGCGAGAGCCAAACTCTCCCATACTGGACCGTCCCCTCTTTTTGCGCACGATCGGCGTGGGGGCCTTTGTGGCGGCCGCCGGTATAGGCATGTTCCTCCTGGAGTACTACGGGGCGGTTGCCCGGGGCGTCTCTCCAGACGTGGCCCTCTCCGAGGCCCAGACGCTGGCCGTGACGACCGTTATCCTGGTACACGTCTTCTACCTGCTAAACTGCCGCTCGCTCTACGGATCGTTCTGGGAGATGGGCTTGTGGACCAACAAGTGGATATACGTCGGCATCGCCGTGATACTCCTGCTCCAGGCAGGCTTTGTCTACCTGCCCTTTATGAACGTGCTTTTCCACACGGCCCCTCTGGGCCTGGGAGCCTGGCTACAGGCGGCCGCCGTAGCCGTGGTGATAGTGCCGTTGATCGGCCTGGAGAAGCGCTGGTGGAGAAACCGGTCCGAGCGCGTGCGGAGCCGATGACCCTGAGGCGACGGGTACAATGAAGCCCACCACGGGAGCGATGCTCGTTGGCGTCCTGGCGGTGATCGTGCTCGTGGCGGCCATATTCTTCGGCAGGTTCGTTCTCGGCACCTGATTCCTCGCTGCCCCTGGGCTAACTGCGTCGCGATGGTTGTGGGAGCTGGTTTTTGCGCGTAGCATGCTGTTCCGGTGTTTACAGGGAGGTGTGGTTTTGAGCCGGTATGGGGTTATAGACGTGGGGTCCAACACGATCCACCTGCTCGTCGGGGAGGTCGAGGGCGGCGGGGTCTTGCCGGTGACCGGGGAGAAGGTTTCGGCCCGGCTCGGCGCGGGCGTGGATAAGAGCGGCCGGCTGGAAGAGAAGCGTGTGTCTCTGGCGGCGGAGGCCATAAGGCTCTTTGTCCGGATCTCCGCCCTCCACCAGGTGCCCGAGCCCGTCATTCTCGCCACGAGCGCCGTGCGGGATGCGGCGAACGGCCCGGAGCTGGTAGACCGGGTGTTCGAGGACACCGGCTTGCGGATGCGCTTGATCTCTGGCGAGGAGGAGGCTTCGCTTGGTTTCCGGGGCGCCGTCTCCGCGGTCGGCGAGCCGTGGCAAGGGTCGGCCCTCGTCGTGGACCTCGGGGGCGGTTCCGCGCAGCTCATCGTCGGCGAGGCTACGACCGGACCGCTCATGCAGGTCTCCCTGCCCCTCGGCACGAACCGAACGACCGAGCGGTTCGTAAACAACGACCCGGCCAAGAAAAAGGAACTGCGGGCGCTCCGCGAGCACGTGCAAAAGCTGATGCCGGGCTGGAGCCTGGCCTCGCAGGTGCCGGTGGTCGCGGTCGGGGGCTCGGCGCGGGCGGTGCTCAAGATCACGCAGGACCGGCTCACGACGGACCGTCTCGGGCGGCTCGCGGAGGAGATCGCGGCTTTCCCCTCGGCGGTGCTCGCCCGCCGGTACGGCCTCGCGCCGGAGCGGGCGCGGGTGTTGCCCGCCGCGGTGACGACCCTCAAGGCGGTCCTGGACCACTTCGGTCGCGAGGAGCTTACCGTGGCCCGGGGCGGCGTCCGGGAGGGGGCCGTCCTCTCGCTCGCAGAGACCGGGTAGCGGCGGGTTTCTGTAGAATGGGTGCTTTGGAACAGAACACGAACAGAACACGAGAACGACATATCCGGGAGGCGAGAGTTGGCGTTTTTTACTGAGTTGGGTGACAGGGTCGTCGGCGCGCCGTCCATACTCGCGGCGGACTTCGCCAACTTGGCCGCCGAGGTCCGTCAAGCTGCCGAGGGTGGGGCGGAGCTCGTCCACTTCGACGCGATGGACAACCACTTCGTCCCCAACCTCACCGTAGGCCCGGCCGTCGCCGCCTCACTCGTTGAGGCCGTGGACCTACCCGTGGACGCCCACCTCATGGTGGACAACCCGGACAACCTGATCCAGCCGTTTATAGAAGCGGGGGTGACGAGCATCTCCGTGCAGCCGGAGGCCGTGACGCACCTGCACCGGATACTGGAGGTGATCAGGAACGGCGGCTGTGAGGCCGGCGTGGCCCTCAACCCGACCACGCCGCCCGAGTTTATCGAGTGGGCGCTCCCCTACCTGGACTACATACTCGTCATGAGCGTCAACCCCGGTTTCGGGGGGCAGTCGTTCATCCCGGAGATGGTCGAGAAGGTGCGCCGCATAAAGCAGATGACCGACCTTCCCGTACAGGTGGACGGCGGCATCACCGAGGAGACCGCGCCGCTGATGGCGGAGGCCGGGGCCCAGGTGCTCGTGGCGGGCTCCGCCGTGTACAAGGGCGACCCGGCGACCGAGATGCGCAAGATCATAGAGGCCGCACGCCGCGCTGCCGGGTAGCTTCTTCAGCCGGGACCCACGGGCGCTCTTTCTGTGTGCCGGATTCCTTGTTAGCCGGTTGGCGGTATGGTAGTTTTGCATAGAGCAACTTTCGGGGGCGGGTGAAATTCCCGCACCGGCGGTAGCCCGGGAAGCGTCAAGCGCTTTCTCGGGGAGCCCGCGAACCCCCGGCGACCTCCGGGGGCCGAGCCGGTGAAGGCCAGCGGTATCTGGCCGTAGTCCGGCGCCGACGGTTACAGTCCGGATGGGAGAAAGGAAGACGTGGCACACAGGGACCTCATGGACCGCGCCCGCGACCTCGCGGAGCGCGGACGCTACACGGTAGCACCGAACCCCCTCGTGGGGGCCGTCGTTGTGCGTGATGGCGAGGTTTTGGGTGAGGGCTGGCACGCCCGGACGGGCCTGGACCATGCTGAAGTGTCCGCCCTCAAACAGGTCGGGACCGGGGCGGCCGGGGCGACGATGTACGTGACGCTGGAGCCCTGCAACCACCACGGCCGCACGCCGCCGTGCACGGAAGCCATAATCCGGAGCGGCATCTCCCGCGTCGTGATCGGGCATCTCGATCCCGACCCGCGGATGCGCGGCCGGAGCGTCGAGTTGCTGCGCTCGGCCGGTATAGAGGTCGAGGTCCTCGACGACCCCGGCTTCGGGCGGCAGAACGAGCAGTTCTTCACGGCCATGCGTGAGGGGCGGCCCTTTGTCCACCTCAAGCTGGCGGCGACGTTGGACGGTAGGATCGCCGCCGCCAACGGCGACAGCCAGTGGGTTACCGGCGAGGCGGCCCGGCTCCGCGCCCGGATGCTGCGGGCCGAGGCCGGGGCGGTGCTCGTCGGGGCCGGAACGGCCCGCGCCGACGATCCCCTCCTCACGGCCCGCGGCCTCCCCGAGGAGCCCCCCCGGATAACCCGCGCCGTCCTCGATCCCCGGCTCTCCCTCGGCCCGGAGAGCCAGCTCGCCCGCACCGCCCGCGAGAACCCGGTCGTGGCCTTTACCGGAAAGCTTGTGGACCGAAACCGGGCCCGGACGCTCGAAACGCTGGGGGTGGAGGTCGTGCCCGTGCCAGAAGCCGGTGACGGGCTGGACCTCGAAGCCGTGCTGCGGGAGCTCCAGCGGCGGGGTGTACGCGGGGTCCTCGTCGAGGGGGGCGGCGAGACCGCGGCGCGCTTCGTCAAAAAAGGGCTCGTAGACAAGCTCACCCTGTTCTACGCCCCGCGGCTGCTCGGCGCCGAGGGGATACCCATGATCGGCAAGCTGCGTCTTACGCGCATGGCCCAGGCATCCGGGTTCGGGGTCGCCAACGTAGACTTGATCGACGGCGACCTCGCCGTAACGCTGTACCCCACACCGATAGCAGAGGAGGAACGTGTTCACCGGGCTGGTTGAGGCTACCGGAGACGTGGTGAAGCTGGAGCCGGGCGGCATGTCCCGGCTGGAAGTCTCGGCCCCGGCAATCTCCGGCGGTGTCCGGGTCGGGGATTCCGTCTCGGTCAACGGCGTGTGCCTGACGGCCAACGAGGTCGGAGACGGCCGCCTAGTCTTCTACGCCATGCCCGAGACGCTGCGCCGCACGGCGCTGGGAGACCTCACGGAGGGCAAGCTGGTAAACCTGGAGCGGGCGATGAGCCCGGAGAGCCGCTTCGGCGGGCACATAGTGCAGGGGCACGTGGACGGCGTGGGCGAGGTGCTGGAGGTCCGGGACGAGGGTGGCGCGGAGATCTGGGCTTTCGCCGCGCCGGAGTCCGTGTTGCGCTACACCGTCGAGAAGGGGAGCATCTGCGTGGACGGCATAAGCCTCACCGTCGTCTCCGTGGGTGAGGGCTCGTTCACCGTCTCCATCCTGCCCCAGACCCGCGCGGCCACCAACCTGCGGCGGCTGGCGGCGGGCGAGCAGGTCAACCTGGAGGCGGATGTGATCGGCAAGTACGTCGAGCGGCTCTTGCGGCCGCGGCTGGAGCAGAACGTGAAAAACTTCGAGAGGAGCGTGGAAGATGCCGTTTAGCCCCATAGAAGAGGTCATCGAGGACATCCGGCAGGGCAAGATGGTCATCGTCTGTGACGACGAGGACCGGGAGAACGAGGGCGACCTGACGATGGCCGCCGAGCTGGTCACCGGCGACGACATAAACTTCATGGCGACCTACGGCAAGGGGCTTATCTGCCTGCCGATGCACGAGACCATGCTGGACCGGCTGGAGATCCCGCAGATGATCACGCACAACTCCGCCCGGATGGGGACGGCCTTTACGGTCTCCATCGAGGCGAAGGACGGCATCTCCACCGGTATCTCCGCCGCCGATAGGGCCCACACCTGCCGGGTGGCGGTGGACGACGCCACCACCCCCGACGACCTGGTGATGCCGGGCCACATCTTCCCCCTGCGCGCCAAGCCCGGCGGCGTGCTTCAGCGGGCCGGCCAGACGGAGGCCGCGGTGGACCTGAGCCGCCTGGCGGGGCTCAAGCCGGCCGGCGTGATCTGCGAGGTCATGAACGACGACGGGACGATGGCCCGGGTGCCGGACCTGGAGAAGTTCTCCAAAAAGCACGGCATCAAGATGGTCACTGTGGCCCAGATCATCGAGTACCGGCGCACCCACGAGAAGCTGATCGAGTTCGCCGTGGAGACCCGGCTGCCGACCCGCTTCGGCGACTTCCGCCTGCGGGCCTACGAGGATGCGCTGGATAACCTGACGCACGTGGCGCTCGTCATGGGCGAGCCGGAGGGCAAGGAGGACGTGCTCGTCCGGGTCCATTCGGCCTGCCTGACGGGCGACGCCCTCCACTCCCTGCGTTGCGACTGCGGTGACCAGCTGGAGGCCGCTATGGAATGCATCGCCGAGGAGGGCGAGGGTGTGCTCGTCTACATGCAGCAGGAAGGCCGCGGCATCGGCCTCCTGGAAAAAATAAAGGCCTACCATCTCCAGGACGGAGGTCTCGACACCGTCGAGGCCAACCAGGAACTCGGCTTCCCACCCGACCTCCGGGATTACGGGCTGGGAGCCCTGATCCTCAAGGACCTGGGGCTCGACCGGATACGCCTCTTGACGAATAACCTGACCAAGGTCGTGGGGCTCCAGGGCTTCGGCCTGGAGGTCTCCCAGCGGCTGCCGCTGGAAGTAGAGCCCAACGGCGTCAACGACCGCTACCTGGAGACCAAGCGCGAGAAGCTGAACCACGTCTTCGAGCGGTTCTAGGAGGAGCAGGGTTTTGGAGAAAACAAGCCGGGTCAACCACATAGAGGGAAGTCTCTCGGCCGAAGGCCGCTCGTTCGGGATCGTCGCCGCCCGCTTTAACGATTTTGTCGTCAAGGCCCTCGTCGAAGGCGCTTTGGACGCCGTCGAGCGGCACGGAGGGGACCTGGGATCTGTGGACGTGGCGTGGGTGCCGGGCTCCTACGAGCTGCCGCTCGCCGCCCGCCAGATGGCGCTTTCCGGCCGGTACGACGCCGTGGTCTGCCTGGGCGCCGTGATCCGGGGCGCCACCGCCCACTTCGACTACGTGGCGGGCGGGGCCGCCAGCGGCGTCAACTCCGCGATGCTCGAAACCGGCGTGCCGGTGATCTTCGGGGTCATCACCACCGAGAACATAGAGCAGGCCATCGAGCGGGCCGGCACCAAGATGGGGAACAAGGGCTTCGAGGCCGCCGCCGCGGCCATCGAGATGGCGTCGCTCATGGAGCGGCTGGGGAAAGCTCCGCGCCCGGAAGGAGCGCCGTCGCGCGACCCCGAGATGGATAGGGTCTAGCGGAGTTTGCTCAGGTTAGCCGTCTTCGCGTGAGCGATCTTCCAGAGCTACCCGACGCCGCATATACGTCGGAACTCCAGCCGGAGCGTGTCGAGAGGATCCGGCGGTGGCACGAGCAGGGGCTGCGGGAGGCGCGCGCGGAGGCTGGCGGCGACGGGCGGAACTTCGATTATCGGGGGCTCACGCTTCACGTACCGCCTCAGGTTCAGCCGATCTATCCCGTCTCCCACCTCCTGGGTGAGGCGGTTCAGGCCGAGGTGCGACCGGGCGACCGGGTGCTCGATATGGGTACGGGTTGCGGGGTTAACGGTATCCTCGCCGCGCGTGCCGGGGCTGAGGTGCTGGCACTCGACATCAACCCCGAAGCCGTGCGGGCGGCCCGCGAGAACGCCCGGCGGAACGGGGTTGCAGGTCGTTTCGAGGCGCGGTTCAGCGACGTTTTCGACGCGGTCCACCCGGCCTCGGATGGCCCGTTCGACGTTGTGGTCTTCGACCCGCCCTTCCGCTGGTTTCGGCCTCGCGACCTCCTCGAGATGGCGACCGCGGACCCCGGATATCGGGCGCTCAACTGTTTCGTGCGCGAGGCGCGGCCGTACCTGTCAGACCGAGGACGGCTGCTGGTTTTCTTCGGCAGCTCCGGAGATCTCGGCTATCTGCAACGATTGGTCGCCGAGGAAGGGTTCAGGACCGAGGTGCTCGCCCATGAGAAAGATGTAAAGGACGGCTGGCAGGTAGAGTACATCACCTACCGCTTCACGCCCTGAACGGCGCGCTCGCGCCGGCGAACGGCCCGGTGAATTCCTACGGCCTGTAAGTTCGCTAGACGCTCTCAGCGACCGGGGGAGCCGGGCTGATCCCGGCCTTCTGTACCTTGAACGCTTTCAGGCACGAGGCGCAGACCCAGACCCGCTTGGTCGCCGGGCCCTCCTGGATGCGGACCTTCTGGAGGTTCGGGTTCCAGCGCCGGCGCGTGGCCCGCAGGGAGTGGCTGCGGGCGTTGCCGAAGCTGGGGCCTTTACCGCACGAATAACAGACTTTAGCCACGAAACTTCTCCTATGCTAGGATACGGTCAATATCGTATGGCCGGGGCGGCGTCTCGCGTCGCCCGCGGGCGTCGGGCGGAGATTGTACCAGATTCCTGGAGTGTATATAGTGCACGATGCCGGGGCGGCAGCCCCCAACTAACGTGTGCCGGGAAAGTAGGTTTGGGAGACGGGATGAGAGGTCGTAACCAATGGCAATAAAGATGGCGTTCGTGGTAGCCGCCGCGCATGCGGCGCTCAAGGCGCAGGTCGCCCGGATAAACGCCCTCAACGTCTACCCGGTGCCGGACGGCGACACGGGCACCAACATGCTCCTGACCCTGGAGTCCATCCTCAAGGAAGCCTCTAGAAAGGTCTACGCCACCCCGGAGGAGGCGAGCAAGGCCGGGGCGCGCGCCGCGCTCATGGGCGCCCGGGGGAACTCCGGCGTGATCCTCTCGCAGATGATCCGGGGCGCGGCGGAGGTGCTCTCGAAGCGGGCCGCCCTTACGGCGGAGGCTTTCGCCGCCGCCCTCGATGGCGCCCGGGAGAGGGCTTACGCCTCGATCCGTAACCCCGTAGAAGGCACGATGTTGACCGTCGTGAAAGACGCCGCCGCGGCGGCCCGGGCGGCGCACGAGCAGGGCGCGGACCTGCCGGCGGTGGTAAAGGCGGCGGCCCAGGAGGCCCACGCCTCGGTCCGTCGCACGCCACAGCTCCTGGGGGTGCTGCGCGAGGCGGGCGTCGTGGACGCCGGCGGCCTCGGGGTGGCCGTGATCCTGGACGGCCTCTACGCCTGTCTTACGGGACAGAAGGTCGAGGTCGAACCCGAACCCGAGGAAGAGGCCGTCCCAGACCTGGAGACGATTCACGCCGAGGAAGAGGCTTGGGGTTACTGCACGGAGTTCCTGGTCACCGACTTCTCCGGAGACCACGAGGCGTTCCAGGACCACATACACGCCATCGGGCGGAGCGTGCTCGTCATCCCGGACGACGACCTGGTGAAGGTGCACCTCCACACCCAGAACCCCGGCGAAGCGCTCTCCTACGCGGGAGGTTTCGGACGGCTGGCCGGGGTGAAAATAGACGACATGGAGGCCCAGGTTCAGGATCGGACCGACACGCAGCCCGACGCAACCGGACGAGCGAAGGCCGAAAGCGCGAAAAGGCTCGGCGTGGTGGTCGCCAGCAGGGGCGCTGGCAACCGGAAGCTCTTCGAGGCGATGGGCGCGGTGGTGATAGAGGGCGGCCAGGGGGCCAACCCGAGCGCGGCGGAGTTCGCCGCGGCCGTGGAGAAGACAGGTGCAGCAGATGTAGTACTGTTGCCCAACAACAAAAACATCATCCCGACCGTGGAACAGGTTGGGGACCTGGTAGAGGCGGATACCTACGTGGTCCCGACCACGAGCATAGCGGGCGGGCTCGCGGTGCTGGTCGGCCTTGACCCCGAAGAGGAACCGGAGGAGGTCGTTGAGGAGATGCGGGAGATCGTGGCATCTATGCGGTGCGCGGAGATTACAAAAGCCGTCCGGGATGCCCGGGTGAACGGACGCGAGGTTGCCGCGGGCGCGTGCATCGGCCTCCTCGACGGGCGGCTCGTGGCCGTTGAGGAGGATGTGGAGGCCGCGGCCCTCGGGGTGGCGCGTGCCGTGCTCGATGAGGGGGCGGAGATGATGACCCTGCTCCGGGGCTCGGACCTCGGCGAGGAGGAGGCCCGCAGGATCGCGGAGGCCATAGCGGACCTCGACGAAGATCTGGAGGTCGAGGTGCACGAGGGCGGGCAGCCGATGTACCCACTACAGATGGTGGCCGAATGACGACCGCCATCGTAACCGACTCGACCACGAGCCTCACGCCTGAAGTTCGCCAGCGGCCCGACGTGCGGGTGGTCCCGCTGACGTTCCACTTCGGCCCCGAGGAGAGCTACACGGACAAGGTAGACATGTCCAACGAGGAGTTCTACGAGCGGCTGCGCACCGCCACGGAGTTCCCGACGACCTCCCAGCCCCCGGCGGGGGCTTTCGTCGAGGCCTACGAATCCCTGGCCGCTTACGACGACGTGCTGGTGCTGACCATCTCGCAGAAGCTCAGCGGCACCTACGGCTCGGCGGTTGCCGCGGTGGAGATGGTGGACCGCCCCGTAGAGGTCCTCGACACAAAGAGCGCCGAGATGGGCTCCGGCCTGATCGTGCGCGAGGCCCTGCGGAGCATCGACGAGGGGGGAGATTTTCAGGAGGTGCGGCAGGCGGCCGAGGCGGCGGTCCGGAACTGCGGCATCTTCTTCGCCGTCGGCACGCTGGAGTACCTGGCGAAGAGCGGCCGGATCGGGCGCGCCCAGCGGCTCGTGGGGACGGCGCTCAACATCCGGCCGGTACTCAAGATGGAGGACGGGGAGGTAGTCCCGCACAAGCGTGCCCGGGGCCGCAAGCGTCAGATGTCCGCCGTTGCCGAGGAGGTCAAGCCTCAAGTCGACGCGGGTAAGACGCTGTACTTTGGCCACGTCGCCGCGGAAGACAGCCTGGCCGAGCTCAGCGAGATGCTGGGGCTCGGGGACCCGATGGTGGCGGAGATAGGGGGTGTCGTCGGCAGCCACGTTGGTCCGGGGGCCTATGGCGTGGCCTACCTCTAGCGGCTTCGGAGAGCCCGCGGCGCTCTACCGCCCGCAGCTTCCCGATAGAACGACCCTCCCGGACCTCCGTGGGCAACCCGTCACCGGGTTGCCGGGTGTCGGGCCAAAGATCGAAAAGGCCCTAAAGGACCTCGGCATAGGTTCTCTGGCGGACCTCGTCTCGCACTACCCCTCCCGCCACGAAGACCTCTCCAACGTAAAGAGGATCTCCGACCTCCGCGTGGGCGAGAAGGCTACGGTGGTCGGAAGGGTGGTCAAGACGAAGCCGGTCGGCCGGCCGGTCCGGGGCCGCTCGCCGGGTTTCTCGGTACAACTCTACGACGGCACCGGCTACATCCCGGCGGTCGTCTGGGGCCGGCAGTGGCTCGCGGGCCTGCTCGTTCCCGAAACGATGGTGCTCGTCTCCGGCGAAGTGCAACGGCGCTACGGCATACAGCTTGCCGCCAAGACCGTCGAGGTTGTCGACGATCCGGACACCGTGCAAGACAACGCCCACGCGGGCCGGTTCGTCCCCGTGTACCCGGTAAACAAGAACATCCAGGCACGCCGGATGCGGACCTTGATCCACCGCGCCCTCGATGAGGCCGGCCACGTCCTGGACCCGCTGCCCGCGGAGGTGCTCTTCCGGCACAATCTGGTGAGCCTGGACGAGGCGATCCGGGAGGTCCACTTCCCAACCGCCCGTCCGGCGCTGAGGCAGGCCCTGCGGCGTCTGGTCTTCCACGAGTTGTTCTTGATACAGACCGGGCTCGCGGCCCGCAAGGCGCGGCTGGAGCGGACCGAGGCTGGCCGCAGCCACAGGGGCGACGGCAGCCTGCTGAACCCGTTTATCAAGGGCTTGCCCTTCGGCCTCACGGGTGCCCAGGAGCGGGTGATGGAGGAGCTTCTCGCCGACCTGCGGGCCGAGAAGCCGATGCGCCGGCTGGTGCAGGGCGACGTGGGGAGCGGTAAGACGGTGGTGGCCGTCGCGGCCCTGCTATCTGCTGTAGAGTCCGGTGGTCAGGGGGCGCTCATGGCCCCGACCGAGGTTCTCGCCGAGCAGCACTACCTCTCGGTCTCCGGGGCGCTGGAGAACCTGCCGGTCAACGTCGTGCTGCTGACCGGATCGCAGGGCGCGGCGGAGCGGCGGGCGGCGCTGGAGCAGGTGCGGAGCGGCGCGGCCCACGTCGTCATCGGGACGCACGCCCTGATCCAGAAGGCGGTCGAGTTCCGGGACCTCTCGCTGGTGGTCGTGGACGAGCAGCACCGGTTCGGGGTGAGCCAGCGGACGGTCTTCAAGGAGAAGGGCGCCGCGACGCCGGACACGCTGGTCATGACCGCGACGCCCATACCCCGGACGCTCTCGCTCACGCTCTACGGCGACCTGGAGGTCTCGGTCATCGACGAGCTACCGCCGGGCCGCAAGCCGGTCGAGACCCGGATGGTGGACCTCTCCGGGCGCGACGAGGCTTACGAGGCGGTGCGGAACGAGCTGGAGGAGGGCCGGCAGGCGTACGTGATCTGCCCGCTGGTAGAAGAGTCCGAAGCGCTGGAGGACGTGCGGGCGGCGGAGGAGCTGTTCGAGGAGCTGGCCGGGGAGATCTTCCCGGACCGCCGGGTCGGCCTGCTGCACGGTCGCATGAAGGCCCCCGAGAAACGGGAGGTGATGGCGGCGTTCCGGGCCGGGGAGATCGAGGTCCTGGTCGCCACCGTGGTGGTCGAGGTGGGCGTGGACGTGCCGAACGCGAGCGCCATCGTGATCGAGGGTGCCGAACGCTTCGGCCTCTCGCAACTCCACCAGCTCCGGGGGCGGGTCTGCCGGGGCCTGCACCCTCCGAAGTGCTACCTGGTCGGGGACCCCAGGACCGATGACGCCCGCAGCCGCCTCGAAGCCCTCTGCGAGCTGCAGGACGGCTTCAAGCTCTCGGAAGTAGACCTCACCATCCGGGGCGAGGGCACCCTCTTCGGCAGCCGCCAGAGCGGTATGCCGGACCTCAAGGTAGCCAAGCTGCTGCGCGACATCGAGGTGCTGGTGGAGGCCCGTAAGGAGGCTTTCGGGCTCGTGGCGAAGGACCCCACGCTTAAGAGCCCCGTCCACCGCCCGTTGCGTCGCGAGGTGCGGGAGCTGCTCGGCGCGAATGTCGAGTGGCTCTTCCGGGAGTAGGGTGCGCGTCGTAGCCGGGACGGCCCGCGGGCGGAGGCTCGGCAAGGTCCCGCCGGGCGTGAGGCCCACCGCCGACTGGGTGCGTGAGAGCCTGTTCAACGCCCTGGGTCAGTTCTTCGACGGCGGCGAGGTGCTCGACCTCTACGCGGGGACCGGGGCGCTCGGTATCGAGGCTCTCAGCCGCGGCTTCGGGCGGGCGGTCTTCGTGGAGAAGGACCGTCGGGCTGCCGCCGCGATAAGGGGAAACCTGCGGCTCACCGGTTTCGAGCACCGGTCCGAAGTCGTGCGGGGCGACGTAAAAACCGTGCTGGAAAGCCTCATCCGGCAGCGCCGCTCGTTCCGTTTGATATTGCTCGACCCGCCATATAGAATCGCGGCCACGGAGACGGGGGAGGTGCTCCCGTGCCTGCGGGCTCTGCTCGCGCCCGGAGGGCGGGTCGTGGTGGAGAGCGGCGGCGTTCCGGCAGACGGCGTACTGAACGGCAAGAGAGGAAACGAGCGGCGATACGGTGGCACGTCGGTACACATATTCGAGAGGTCCGAGTTTTTCATGAACGTCGCCGTCTGTCCCGGCAGCTTCGACCCCGTCACCGCGGGCCACGTGGACATAATCCGGCGGGCGGCCGGGATCTTCGACCACGTCGTGGTGGCTGTGGGTGGAAACCTCCGCAAAAGGCCCACGTTGTCTTCGGCCGAACGGGCGCGCCTCCTGGAGAAGGTCACCGGCGACATGGAGAACGTCACGGTCGAGGTAATGGGTGGCCTTCTGGTAGACTTCGCCCGGGAACAGGGCGCGCGGGTGATCGTCAAAGGTCTGCGAGCCGTCTCGGATTTCGAGCTGGAGTTCGAGCAGGCGCAGCTCAACAGGAACCTGTATCCTGAGCTGGAGACGGTGTTCATAATGTCGGCGGCGGAGCACAGCTTCCTCTCGTCGAGCGCGGTCCGGGAGATCGCGAGCCTCGGCGGGGACGTGCGGGGCCTGGTGCCGGAGGCCATACTGGAGACCGTGCGCGAGCAATATTCGGGCGTCGCGCGGGGCGAGTTAGAGGACAAAGGATAGGTTCGGATGGACGTACTGGTACTCATAGACAGGCTGGAGGAGCTGGTCGAGGAGGCGAGGAGCTTTCCGGGGTTCGGAAACACGGCGATGGTCGACCGGGACGCCGCCTTCGACGTGATAGACCAGATGCGCCAGACCATTCCCGAGGAGCTCAAGCAGGCGCGCTGGATCGTCAAGGAGCGCCAGGCGATGCTGGACGAGGCCCGCAGCGAGAGCGACCGGATCGTGCGCCAGGCCCAGGAGGAAGCCGAGAAAATGGTCTCCGAGGAGCAGATCCTCAAGCGCGCCGAGCAGCGCGGCGCGGAGATCATGGAAGACGCCCGGCGGCGGGAGCGTGAGATCCGGCTCGGCGCCGAGGACTACGCCGACGACGTGCTGGCGAGCCTAGAGGACAACCTGGGCCGATTGCTGGAGGCCGTCCAGCGTGGCCGCTCCCAGCTACAGGGCGCCCCGGAGGAGTAAAATAAGCAACGTGAGCAAGGTCCTTCTCAAGCGCCCCGGCGTGGAGGTCGGGGAGAGCCGCGAGTACCAGGAGAGCTTCGAGGCGCGGCCGTTCGACCTCTACGGCCGTCACCACGAGGTTCTGCGGGCCGACGCCCGCGTCACCGTGACCCGCCTGGCCGAAGGGGTACACCTCGACCTGAGCGTCGCGACGGCGGTCGAGACCACCTGCGACCGGACCCTGGAGCCCTTCGAACTGCTGCTGGAGTTTGGGGAGTCGGAGTTTATCGCCGGCCCGGACGACCGGGAGCTTGCGGTGCAGGATTGGACGTTGGACCTGACGCGGTATACTGAGCGGGCTCTGCCGAACGAGGTGCCCATGAAGGCGTGCGCGCCGGGCACGCAACCCATCGAACCCGAGGGCGCAGAAGACGAGATAGACCCGCGCTGGCGGGGTCTGAACCGCCTTTTCGCCTCGGGCTTCTAACAAACCTTTACAGATACGCAACAGGAGGTAGTGAGATGGCAGTACCAAAGAAGAAGACTTCCCGAGCCCGCCGCGACCAGCGCCGGGCGCACCACGCCCTGCGCCGCCCGAACCTGACGGCCTGCCCCACGTGCGGGGCGCCGCAAATGTCGCACCGCGTGTGCCTGGAGTGCGGAACTTACAAGGGGCGCAACGTGGTAGCCGTGGAGGCCGTGGAGTAGATCCGGGTCCGGCCTCGAACTACTCCACGGCGTATCGCGTGCGGATCTCGGTAGACGCCCTCGGCGGGGACCATGCGCCGGACGAGGTCGTCGCGGGTACGCTGGACGCCGCCCGGGCGCTGCCGGGGGACGAGTTTTTTCTCGTTGGAGACCGCGACCTCGTAGAGCCCCGCGTAGGGCCTGACGCCCCGCAGAACGTCCACCTCCGGGACGCCTCGGGCGCCGTGGGCATGGACGAGGACCCGGCGGCCGCGCTGCGGTCGCGGCCGGAGGCGAGCATCGGTGTCTGCGCGCGGATGGTGCGGGCCGGCGAGGCCGACGCGCTGTTCTCCGCCGGAAATACCGGGGCCACGGTGGCGGCGGCCCTGCTCGGCGTCGGGCGTCTCAAGGGCTGCCGCAGGCCTGGAATCGCGACGGTGCTACCGTTTCCGTCGCCGGTGCTGCTCGTAGACGCCGGGGCGACCACGCAGTGCCGCCCGCAGGACCTGCTCAACTTCGCTATCCTGGGGAGCGTGTTCGCCAAGAAGTTTTTTCGTTTGCCAGCGGCGGCGCGGGTGGGCCTGATCAACGTCGGCGAGGAGCCGGGGAAGGGGAACGACCTGACGAAAGAGGCGCACGGCCTGATCCAGAGTGCCGAACCGCTGCGCTTCGTGGGCAACGTCGAGGGGCGGGACATCGGGCACGGGGTCGCCGACGTGCTCGTCACCGACGGCTTTACCGGCAACGTAGTCCTCAAGACCGCCGAGGGCGTTGCGGCCGAGATCTTCGACATGATCCGGGGTGCCGTCACCGCTGGCCTCGTGAGCCGCGTCGCGGCCGGCGTCCTGCGGCCCCGCCTCCGCGGCGTCCGGGACCAGGTCGACCCGGAGAACTACGGGGGCTCCTTCCTGCTCGGCGTCCGGGGATCGGTCGTGATCGGTCACGGCAACTCCCGCGCGCGAGGCGTGGATAACGCCCTGCGCGGCATCTCGTCCACCGGCTCCGGCCTCGCGGACGCCCTCGAAGCCGCGCTTGCCGGGGCCGACCCTCGCGAGGAGGCCCGGTGAACAACGCGCCGGTCGGAGAGATCATCGGGGTCGGGCGGGCGCTCGGGAGCTGGTTGGTGACCAACAAAGACCTCTCGCGCACCCTCGACACGGATGACGCCTGGATCTCCTCCCGCACCGGCATAAAGCAGCGGCACTTTGTCGGTGAGAACGAGAACTGCGTGACGCTGGCCGTGAACGCCTCGAAAAAGGCCCTCGAAGACGCCGGGGTCGAGGGGCGTGACATAGACCTCGTCCTCTGCGCCACCTCTACCGCCCCGGAGTCCATGCCGTCGGTCGCCTGCCTGGTGGGCGAGGCCGTCGGCGCACCGGGGGTGGGGGCGATGGACCTCGCTGCGGCCTGCGCGGGCTACACCTACGCCGCCTCGGTCGCCGACGCTATGCTCCGCTCCGGGGTTGCCGGCCGCGTGCTGCTCATCGGGGCGGACGCCATGACGGCCATCGTGGACCAGAACGAGCGCTCCACGGCGGTTCTCTTCGGCGATGGGGCGGGGGCGGTCGTCCTGGAGAAGGGTGACGGCACGTCGGGTTTCGTGGACCACCTGCTGGGGGCCGACGGCGGGGGCGCCCCGCTCGGGCGCGCCGGACACCCCGGCGACGAGCACAAGCTCTACCAGAACGGGCGCGAGGTCTTCAAATTCGCCGTAAAAGTCTTTCCCGAGATGGTCGAGAAGCTCGTGGCGCGCAACGGTATCTCGCTGGAGGACGTGCAGTACATAATCCCGCATCAGGCAAACGCACGCATAATACACGCTGCGGCGCGCAAGCTGGAGGTGCCGGAGGAGAAGATCGTGGTGAACGTGGACCGCTACGGCAACACCTCGGCGGCGAGCATCCCGATCTCCTACCCGGACATCCGCGGCACGTTCGAGCCGGGGAAGTACGTGATAACCGTGGGGTTCGGTTTCGGGCTCGCCTGGGCGGCGAACCTGTACAGGATCTAGACAGCAGTTTAGGGAGGGGGATAGTTGGCGGTACGCAGGGCGGTGGTGTTTCCCGGCCAGGGATCGGCTGGAGGCGAGTTCTCGGGGACGGTTCGGGAGGCGGTGGAGAGGGCCGTGGGCGACGGAGAGGTCCCGTACCAGCTCGCGGTCTTCGCCCGATCCGTACAGTTGCTGGGCGAGCTTAGGGAGACCGGCGTGGAGCCGGACGTGGTGGCGGGACACTCGCTCGGGGAGTACGCCGCGGCGTACGCCGCCGGGAGCCTCGGGCTGGAGGACGGCGTGCGGCTCGTGGCCGAGCGCGACCGGCTCATGAACGAGGCGTCGGAGGAGAACCCCGGCGGGATGGTCGCGCTCATCGGGGCCGAACCGCGGGATGTGGCCGAAGCCGCTCGCACCGTGGGCGAAGGCGGCGGTGTCGTCGTGGCGGCCAACTTCAACACCCCGCGGCAGACCGTGATCTCCGGCGACCCCGCGGCCGTCGAGGCGGTCGCCGGGCGCGTGCGGGGCAAGGCCGTGAAGCTGGAGGTGGCGGGCGCGTTTCACTCGCCGCTCATGGCGGAGGCCGCCGGCGGGATGGAATACCTGCTCTCCGGCGCGGAGTTCGAGGACCCGCAAATACCGATGATCTCCGCTATGGACGGGGCGGTGCTGGCGACGGCGGAGGACGTGCTGACGGCGCTGCGGCGGCAGATGCTCTCGCCGGTGAGGTGGGTGGCCGTGGTCGAGCGGCTGGCGGACCTCGGCGTCGAGGAGGTGGTCGAGGCCGGCGACGACGGTACGTTGGTCCGCATGTTGAGGGACTTCAAAGACCTGGGCCTGACGGGGCGGCGGGCGAAGGAGGTGCTCGCGTGAAGCTCGGGCCGATGGAGATCCGGGAGCTTATTCCTCACCGGTACCCGTTCCTGCTGGTGGACCGGATCGAGGAGCTGGAGCCCGGCGTCCGGGCCGTGGGCCTCAAGAACGTCACCCAGAACGAGCCGTTCTTCGAGGGCCACTTCCCCGACTACCCGGTGATGCCGGGGGTCCTGATCGTGGAGGCGATGGCCCAGGTCGGGGCGGTGGGCGTCATGGTGAAAGAGGAGTACCGGGATAAGCTCGCGCTCTTCGCCGGGATAGACGGCGTGCGCTTCCGGCGGCAGGTGGTGCCGGGCGACACGCTCAGGATGGAAGTGGAGATAGAGCGTCTCAAGGGCCGGGTCGGCCGCGGCCGCGGCGAGGCCACGGTGGCGGGCGAGCGGGTCTGCGAGGCTAGCCTGATGTTCGCGTTCGCCGAGAAGGGGGAGAGATGATAGAAGCCGGAAGGGTGGCGGTCGTCACGGGCGGTGGCCGGGGTATCGGGCGGGCCATAGCCGCCCGGCTCGCCCGGGAGGGTGCCAACGTGGCCATCTCCTACCGCTCCAACGACGGAGCCGCGGAGGAGACCGCCGCGCTGGTCCGGGAGGCGGGCGTCGAGTGCGGGATCTTTAAGGGTGACGTGTCCTCCGCCGAGGATGTGGAGGCCGTGTTCAAGGGCGTCAGCGAGACCTTCGGGCGGCTGGATATCCTCGTCAACAACGCGGGCCTCACGCGGGACAACATCATGCTGCGGATGAAGGAAGACGAGTTCGACGAGGTGCTGCGGACCAACCTCAAGGGTACGTACCTGTGTACGCGGGCCGTGTTGCGGAGCATGGTGCGGGCGCGGTGGGGCCGGATCGTGAACATAAGCTCCGTCGTGGGGCTCGTCGGGAACGCCGGGCAGGCCAACTACGCGGCGTCTAAGGCTGGGATCATCGGGTTTACCAAGAGCGTGGCCCGGGAGGTGGCCCAGCGTGGCATCACGGCCAACGTCGTGGCCCCGGGGTACGTGGAGACGGAGCTAACCGGTGTGCTCTCAGAGGAGATAAAACAGCAGATCCGGGACCAGATACCGGCTGGCAGGATCGGGGAGCCGGAAGAGATCGCCGGAGCCGTGGCCTTTCTCGCCGGGGAAGAGGCGGGCTACGTCACCGGACAGACGTTGGCGGTAGACGGCGGGATGGTTATGCAATAATGCGATCTGGGTTACACTACGCGCTATCCCTATTGTAGGATGGTCAACTTAAAGACCTTGGAGAACGAAGAAGGAGCCTGACATGGACAGGGAAGAAATTCTGGAGAAGATCCGCGAGATAACCGCCGACCGTCTCGGGGTCGACGAGGGCGACGTGACCCCCGAAGCATCCTTCCGGGAGGACCTGGAGGCGGACTCGCTGGACCTCGTGGAGCTCATCATGGAGCTCGAGGAGCAGTTCGGCATGGAGATCCCGGACGAGGAGGCCGAGAAGATCACCACGGTCGAAGAAGCCGTAGACTACGTGGCGGAGCACCAGGCCGCGTGACCGCGGAGTTGCCAGAAGAGAACCGGGGCGGCAACGGGCACGCCCTAATTACCGGCACCGGGGCCGTCACGCCCATCGGCACCGGTACCGACAACTTCTGGGACGCGGCGCTGCACGGCAAGAGCGGCATCGGGGAGATAACCCTCTTCGATCCCTCGCCGTTCCCGTCGCACATCGCCGGTGAGTGCTCGGACTTCGATCCCACCGACTTCATGTCCAAAAAAGAGGCCCGGCGAATGGACCGCTACGCCCAGTTCGGCATCGCGGCCGGCATCCAGGCCGCGCACAGCGCGGGGATCGTAGACCTGATCCGGGAGCGGCCCGAACGGGTCGCCATCGTTATCGGCAGCGGCATTGGCGGCCTCTCTACCTGGGAGCGGGAGTGCCGGGTGCTCAACGAGCGGGGCCCGGGACGCGTTAGCCCGTTCCTCATAACCATGATGGTCCCGAACATGGCCGCGGGGCAGCTCGCGATCATGCTCGGCGCCACGGGCCCGACCCAGTGCCCGGTGCTGGCCTGCGCCACCGGCGGCGAGGCGATAGCCGAGGGACTGGAGCTGATCCGGCGCGGCGATGCCGACGTGGTCATAGCGGGATCGGCGGAGGCCCCGATCACGCCGCTTTCGATGGCGGGGTTCTGCGCCATACGCGCGATCTCCACCCGCAACGACGAGCCTCACCGGGCGAGCCGGCCTTTTGACGCCGACCGCGACGGCTTTGCGATGAGCGAGGGCGCCGGGGCCGTGGTGCTCGAAAGCCCGGAGCACGCCGAACGGCGCGGCGCCGAGCCGATTGCCGCCGTGGCCGGCTACGGCCGCTCGACGGACGCCTACCACGTTACCGCCCCGGACGAGCAGGGGCGCGGCGTGGAACGGGCCATGCGCCTCGCCCTCGCCGACGCGGGCCTCGAAGCCGGAGACGTGGGGCACGTCAACGCCCACGCCACCTCTACCCCGACCGGCGACGGACCCGAGACGAAAGCCATCGCGCGGGTCATGCCCCAGGCGGCGGTGTCGGCGACCAAGTCCATGACGGGCCACTCCTTCGGCGCGGTAGGCGCCACGGAGGGCATCATGTGCGCCCTGGCCCTCAAACACGAGGTCTTGCCGCCGACGATCAACCTCGAAAACCTGGCGGAGGATTGCGAAAAGCTGAACTACGTGGAGGACGAGCCGAGAGAAGCGCCGGGATTGAAAGCCGCTATCTCGAACTCGATGGGCTTCGGGGGACACAACCTCGTGGTAGCTTTCACAACGGTGTAGAATAGGCCGATACGAGATGTCTATAAAGGATCTCATAACTATCTTGCCGGAGCCGCTGCGGCGACGCTCGCTCACCCACCCGAGCGTCGCTGACCCTTACGACTCGAACGGCCGGCTGGAGTTTCTCGGGGACTCGGTGCTGAACAACCGGGTAACGGACCTGGTTTTTCACGCCTACCCGGAGCTTCTGGAAGGAGATCTGACACGCATCCGGGCGCACCTGGTGCGTAAGTCGTTTCTGGCCGCCGTGGGCCGCGGCGAGGGCCTGGAGGAGATGATCGAGAGCTCCGTAATCAACGACTCGGTTATAGCGGACACGGTCGAGGCGATCATCGGGGCGGCGTATCTTATAGACCAGGGGCTCGTTTTCCGCACGATAGACGAGATTTTCAACCCCGCCGAGGTGGACACCGACGAGCTGAGGGACTGGAAGACCCTTTTGCAGGAGACCCTCCAGGCCGACGGCCTGCGCCCCACCTACCGGGTGCTCTCCAAACAAGGGCCGCCGCACCGCCCGAGCTTTGTGTCGGAGGTGGCCGTGGACGGCGGCGCGGTCGCCACCGGCGAGGGACACTCCATAAAGGAGAGCGAGCAGGCCGCCGCCCGCTCCGCGCTGGAGATACTGGGCGTCCGCCCCGTACCGCGCTCCCCGGTGGAAGTCCACGTGGGAGCCTAGGGCCTTTCCAGGGCTCTCGAAATCACCCCTTCGCCAACTCCTGAACGTCTGTTTCCGGCACTTTTCCATGCTTTATCCGTCCGGAAGTCGTAGAATGCCACGATAATGCTCTCGGCGATCTACATAAAAGGGTTCAAGACTTTTGCCCGGCCCGTCCGGATGCCGCTCGGAGAAGGGGTAACGGCGGTGGTCGGGCCGAACGGCTCGGGTAAGAGCAACGTTACGGACGCGGTGCTCTTCGCGCTCGGGGAGCAGAGCCCCGGGCTGTTGCGGGCCGGTACGATGGGGGACCTTATCTTCTCTGGCTCTGAGTCGCTGCCGGCGGCCAACGTCGCCGAGGTGACGCTGGTTTTCGACAACGAGGCCGGGAGCATCTCCTTGCCGTACCGGGAGGTCTCCGTCTCCCGGCGTATCTCGCGGGGCGGGGACGCGGAGTACCGGGTCAACGGCTCTCGCGCCCGGCTGGCGGACGTTCGGGCCGTCGCCGGGGAGGCCGGGCTCGGCCGGCACAGCATCCTGCGGCAGGGGGCGGTGGACGCGATAGTGGCGGGCGGGGCCGCGGCGTGTCGGCTCGCGGTCGAGGAAGCCGCCGGCCTCGGCGTCTACCGTCGCCGGCGGCTCTCCGCGAGCCGCCGGCTGGAGAAGGCCGACACCCTGCTAGACAAGAGCCGCCAGCTGGAGGCGGAGCTGACGGCCCAACTCCAGAGGATCGAACGTGAGGCCGTCGCCGCCCGGGAGTACCGGGAGCTGGAGACCCGCTACCGCCGGCTCTCGCTGGCGCATCTGTACCGGGTGGCGACCCGGGATCTGGACCGTCGCCGCGAGGAACTCCGGCGGTGCCGCGAGCAGACCGCGGCGCTTTCGGAGCGCGAAGCCGCCCTGAAAAACGAAGAAGCCAGGATCGAGCCGGAGCTCCGGCGCCTGGAGGGCGAGCTTCACCGGCGCGAGCAGTGGCTGGAGGAGCTGGAAGACTTCTCGGAGAGGCTGCGCAACGAGGTTATGCGCTCGGAGCGGGCGCTGCTTCGCCTGGAGGCCGAGCGGGGACGCGGGGGGGAACGGGCCCGGCTCGTCGCCTCCTTGCAGACTGAATCGGGGCGGGTCGTCCGGGCGCTGGAGCGGCTCCGGGCCGAGAGCGCGGAGGCCGAAGCCGGGTACGAAGAGAGACGCGAAACGTTGGACCGGGCCCGGCGGGCCGTAGAGCGGGCCCGAGGCCGGCGGAACGCCGCCGACAAGGACCGGGCCCGCCTGGCGGGCCACCTGGAGAAGTTGCAAGCCCGGCGAGACCGGAGCGTGGTCGAGGGGAGCGTCCTGGGTGAGGGAGAGCTGGAGAATATAGCCGGAGTTGTGAGGGAGATCAATCGGTCCCCGGACGCGGGCCAGAGTGATCAGACGAAAAACCTGAAGGCCCGAATCGAGGAGCACCGGTGGCGGTTGCAGGCTTGCGAGGGCGGGGTTCGCCGCCGCCGGGGCGGTCTTGAGGCTATGATCGGACGAACGCAGGCCCGCGCCCGGGTTCTGCGGATACCGGAGAACGGTGAGGCTGCGGCTCCCCGGCTCGATGAGGTTATAAGGGCGCGTCCGGGCTTCGAGGCCGCCGTAGAAGCCGCCGTGGGCGAACTCGGGCGCGCGGTGCTCGCCCGTGACCTGAGCGAGAGCATGAAACTGCTCGCGAACGACGAGCGGATCGCGCTTCGCCTGGACGCCGAACGGGTCGAGGAAACGGGAGAGCCCCCCGGCAGGCCGCTGCTGGAGTGCGTACAGGTGGTTGAGGATCGCTACGCGGACGCCGTCGGGCGCCTGCTCGGCGGCATCTACGTAGTCGAGACCCCGGTCGCCGGCGCTCCCGCTAACGGGTACGTCGCCGTTACCCGCGACGGTTTGCGGCTCACGCGCACCAGCGTCAGCTTGTGCCGCGGTGAGGGCCGGTTCGTGCGCGAAGCCCGACTTCGCCACGAGCTGAACCGGCTCGACGCCCTGGAGAACGGCTTCGGGGGGCAGCTGTACGACCTGGAAGACGCCGTTTCGGCCGCGAGGAGCCGTCTGCGGGAGCTCGGCCCCGGCGTGGAATCGTTTGTGGCGGCTCTCCACCGGCTGGAGCGGGCCTCCGGCCAACTTTCCCGACAGGCCCGGCGGCGCCAGAGCTCCGCCGCTGCCGCGCGGCAGCGGCGGCTGGAGCAGGAACGGGCGGCGGAGGAACTCGAAGGCCGAATCTCTGCGGCGGAGGCCGAGCTGGAGGCCGCCGAAGCCGCATCCGAGGAGGCCCGGCGCGAGCTTGCGGACGCCACCGCGCGGGCCGAAAGGGAGCGGGAACCGTTTGAAGAGCTGTCCCGCCGCCGCGAGCGGTTGCGGTCAGCCGTGGCGGATGGCGAACGCCGCCGCTGGGAGCTCGAGCGGCGTCTGAAGGCTGTTCGAGACATCTCGGAGACCGGAACAGAGCGGGCCGAGCGGGTGTCCGCCCGGTCGGTAGAGCTCGTCCGGGCGTTGACGGCCGTTCTCCGGGAACGCCGCAGCCGGCTGCGTAGCCGGCGCTCGGCGCTCACCGACGAACATCGCCGGGTCGCGGAGCAGCGCGCGGCGTGCTCCCGCGAGGCCGTCGAGCTTGCCGGGCAGATCGCCACCGCGCGGGGCGCGGCCGTCCGGGTTCAAGAAGACCTGGAACGTGCCGAGAGGTCCTCCGCGGCAGCGGCCGAGGAGGTGCGGGATGAATGGGGCGCAACCCTGGAGGAAGCCCGCCGCGAGGCTGAGGGCCTCCCGCGAGACACGGACGCCGAGAGGAACCGCCTGGCGCGCCGTCTAAAACGCTTCGGCGACGTAAACCTTCTGGCTATCTCCCAGGAGCAGGAGTTGCGCGAGCGTCACGCGTTCGTCGCAGCCCAGCGGGCCGACGCCGAAGCCGCCGCCACGGAACTCAACCGCATAATACATGAAATAGACCGGGAGATAGAGGCGCGTTTCACCAGGACCTTTGGGCGCGTCCGGCGGGCGTTCGCGGAGATATTGCCGCGCATGATCCGGGATTCTGCGGGGAGGCTGGAGCTTACGGAGGAGGGGATCGAGGTCGGGCTGCGGCTGGGGCGCCGGGGATGGAAGCCGCTCAACGTGCTCTCCGGCGGGGAGCGGGCGCTGCTCGCGTTGTCGTTCTTGTTCAGCATCTTTCTGAGCCGTCCGGAAGAGCCCTCTTCGACCTTCTGCATGCTGGACGAGGCCGAGGCCGCGCTCGACGACGTAAATTTGGCGCGGTTTCTCGCTGTGGTAGACTCTTACCGGGCTGGCGGCCAGTTCATACTGGTAACCCACCAGAAACGCACGATGGCCGCCGCGGATGTGCTGTACGGCGTTACCCAGGACGCATCCGGAGCCACGGTAGTAGTATCCAAACGTCTATCAGGAGAGTAATCAGCACCGCTTATGGCACGGTCATGGCGTAATTTTTTCAGAAGGTCCAGGGGGCCTGAGGAGCAGTCCGCCTCCGGCGTGGCGACCGACATCGAGCAGCCGGAAGTCGAAGAAGAGATCCTCGACGAACCCGCTGACGTCGAGCCGGAGGACAGCAAACCGGAAGTAGAAACGGTCGAGGTCGAAGAACTGGCGGTCGAGGATGAGGTCGCCGAGGCGGAACAGGCGGGCTTCGAGCCGGACTTCGAGCCCGACGCGGCAGAGGAGACCGGCGAGCTGGTGTCCGAGGAGTCCGGCGGGTGGTTCGGCCGGCTTCGGTCGGGGCTAAAGCGGAGCCGGGAGTCGGTGGTGGGGCAGTTGAACGCCGCCATCGCCGAGTTCCGGGACGCCGGGGACGAGGAGTTCTGGGAGCGGGTCGAGGAGATCCTCATCTCCTCCGACGTCGGGGTGAACACCACCGCGAAGCTCGTCGCCGAGCTGGAGCAGGAGGCCCTGGAGAAGAACATAACCAGCAGCGATCAGCTACGGAAGCTCATGATCGAGCACGCGGCGCGCATGCTCGAGGGGCCGGTCGAGCTGGACATCTCGCGCAAGCCGACCGTCGTGCTGATGGTCGGGGTCAACGGGACCGGTAAGACGACGACCATCGGCAAGCTCGTAAATTATCTCCCGGGCGAGGTCATGCTCGCCGCCGGGGACACGTTCCGGGCGGCGGCCATCGAGCAACTCCAGACGTGGGGAGAGCGGACCGGCGCGCCAGTGGTGGCCCGCCAGCGGGGCGCGGACGCGGCGGCGGTCGCCCACGAGGCGGTCGAGGCGGCCCAGCAGCAGAACGCGGATGTTCTGCTCGTAGACACCGCCGGACGGCTGCACACCAAGATCAACCTGATGGCCGAGCTGGAGAAGGTGCGGCGGGTGATAGAGCGCCGCATCCCCGACGCGCCGCACGAGGTGCTGATGACGG
This sequence comes from Actinomycetota bacterium, assembly GCA_004563715.1. GTDB lineage: Bacteria > Actinomycetota > Rubrobacteria > Rubrobacterales > Rubrobacteraceae > SIRX01. The sequence goes on from SIRX01000169.1 coordinate 27,254, forward strand.
TGGACGCCACCACGGGCCAGAACGGCCTGCGGCAGGTCAAGATGTTCGCCGAGTCCGTGGGTGTGACGGGCATAATCCTCACCAAGCTCGACGGCACGGCCAAGGGCGGCATCGCGCTCGCCATCGCCAACGAGACCGGGATACCGATCAAGATGATCTCGGTCGGCGAGAAGGTGGGCGACCTGCACCCGTTCGACGCCCGGGAGTTCGCTGAAGCGTTGTTCGGGGACCTGTAGCATGTTCGAGACTTTAGGAGAGAGGCTCAACACCGCCCTCGACGGGGTGCGCGGCAGCGGCAACCTCACCGAAGACCAGGTAAAGAAGGTGACCCGCGAGATCCGGCTGGCCCTCCTGGAGGCGGACGTGAACTACGGCGTTGTCAAGGAGTTCGTCTCCAACGTTCGGGAGCGGGCGACCGGGGCGGAGGTCTCCAAGGCACTGAGCCCGGGCCAGCAGGTCGTCAAGATCGTGGACGAGGAGCTGGCGAACCTGATGGGCGGCACAGCCCACAAGCTCACGTTTGCCTCCCGGCCCCCGACGGTGGTGATGCTCGCGGGCCTCAACGGCCACGGCAAGACCACCACGGCGGGCAAGCTGGCGCTCTTCGTGCGCAAGCTGGGCAAGAGCCCGTACCTCATAGCCTGCGACACCTACCGTCCGGCGGCCATAGACCAGCTCCAGCAGATTGGGCGCGAGCTCAACGTCCCGGTCTACACCGAGGGTACGGAGCCGACGCCGGAGGATATCGCCGAGCGGGGCTTGAAGGCGGCCAGGGACGGCGGCTACGACTTCGTTATAGTGGACACGGCGGGCCGGCAGGTCCTCGACGCGGACATGATGGAGGAGCTGAAGCGGGTGCGGGGCCGCATAAAGCCGCACTCCGTCATGCTCGTGCTCGACGTGGTCACGGGCCAGAACGCGGTCGAGGTGGCCCAAGCCTTCCAGGAGTACGCGGACTTCGACGGGATGGTGCTCACCAAGCTCGACGGCGACGCCCGGGGCGGGGCCGCGCTGTCGGTCGTCAAGGTCACGGGGCGTCCCGTCAGGTTCGCCTCCGAGGGCGAGAAGATGAGCGAGTTCGACTACTTCTACCCGGACCGGATGGCGGGCCGCATACTGGGGATGGGCGACGTGCTCACGCTCATCGAGAAGGCCGAGCAGCAGATGGACCAGCAGGAGGCCGAGCAACAGGGCAAGAAGCTCATGAGTGGCAAGTTGACCTTCGAGGACTTTCTGCAGCAGATGCAGATGATCAAGAAGATGGGCCCGCTCTCCAGCCTGCTCGGCATGATACCGGGCCTCGGCAAACAGTTGCAGGGCGTGGAGATCAGCGACAAACAGCTCGGCAGGGTAGAAGCCATGATAACCTCCATGACCGCCCAGGAGCGGCGCAACCCCAAGCTGTTGCAGAACCCGAGCCGGACGCGTAGGATTGCCCGCGGCAGCGGCATGACCCAGCAGGACGTGAAGAACCTCGTGAAGCAGTTCAACGAGATGCAGAAGATGATGAAGCAGATGGGCAAGGGCGGTAAAGGTTTCCCTGGAATGCCCGGTATGCCGTTCAGGTAAGAGTTAGTCAAGTTGAGAGTAGAAGAAAGAAAGGTGATTGTATGGCGGTAAAGATCAGGCTGGCGAGGCACGGCTCCAAGCGGGCCCCGTTCTACCGGATAGTGGTGGCTGACTCACGCAGCCCGCGCGACGGCCGGTTTATAGAGCGGATCGGCTCCTACGATCCCCGGCATCAGCCCTCGAAGGTCGAGGTGGACGACGAGAAGGCCCGGGAGTGGTTGAGCAAGGGCGCGCAGCCCACGGAACAGGTGCGGAACCTGCTTCGAATCTCCGGGGTCGTATAGGCCGTGCCCGAGCCTCAGCTCGAGGAGCTGGTCCTGTTCCTGGCCCGCTCGCTGGTCGACGACCCGGACAGGGTAGAGGTGTCCAGCACGGAGCCGAACGAGTCCCGGGTAGACATCGAGGTGGTTGTGGCGCCGGACGACATGGGCAAGATCATCGGCCGCCAGGGCCGGACCATAAAGGCCATCCGCACCGTCGCCAAGGCGGCCTCCGTGAAGGCCGGCAAGCGGGTAAGCGTGGAGGTCCCGGACTAGACCCGTGGAAGGCCTCCGCGACCCGGTGGTGATCGGTTTTGTCGGCGCGCCCCACGGCGTGCGGGGCACAGTCCGGGTGCGGGCCACGGGTACGGGCCGCCACCTGAGGGAGGGATTAGAGCCCGTGGTGGCAGACCAGCGCCGGGCTATTCTCCGCTCCCGGCCTACCCCGAAGGGCTTTCTCGTGGACCTTCAAGGCATCACCGGCCGCTCCGAGGCGGCGGCGCTGCGGGGCGAGGAGGTCCTGCTGGACCGCCGGGAACTGGACGAGCTGGACGAAGACGAGTTCTATGTGGAGGACCTGATCGGGGTAAAGGCGCTGACCCCCGAGGGGGAGGCATTAGGAGAAGTCTCCGAGGTGCTCCAGACACCGGCGTACGAGCTGCTCCTGGTGCGGGGCGGGGAAGACGAGACTTACGTCCCCTTTACCCGGGATTACGTCCCGGAGGTGGAGCTCGCCCAGGGCCATATCCTGGTTCGACCCCCCGAAGCCTGAGGTTCGATGGACAGCATCCACGTCTTCTGTGTCTTTCCGCAGGCCGTGGACGCCCTGCTGCGGGTGGGGGTCGTCGGGAGGGCTATAGAGCGGGGTGTGGTGGAGTACCGGAGCTTCGATCTGCGCGCGCACGCGCCCGACGGCCGGATAGACGACATGCCGTACGGCGGGGGGCCTGGCATGGTCGTTCGGGTGGACGTGGTGGCCCGGGCGCTCGAAGCGGTGTACGGTGTTCCGGCGTGGCGGGTTCGGGAGCTGCGGCGGGTGCTTCTGACAGAGGCCTGGGGGAGGCAGATCACCCAGGGCTACGTGGAAGAGTTGGCCGCCGCCAAGAACCTGACGGTGATCTGCGGTCGCTACGGCGGCGTGGACGAGCGGGTACGGCACGAGCTGGCGACGGAGGTAGTGTCCCTGGGAGACTTCGTGTTATCGGGCGGGGAGATCGCGGCCGCGGCCCTCGCGGACGCCGTGATCCGGCGCCTCGAAGGGGTTGTGGGCAACCGGGAGAGCCTCGTGGGCGAATCTTTCTCCGAGAAAGACCGCGTGGGACCGCCCCAGTACACGCGACCGGCCGAGTGGGATGGAGAGCGGGTACCCGACGTGTTATTATCCGGCAATCATGCGGAGATCCGCGCCTGGAGGGTGCGGGCCGCGCACGCCCGATCGCAGCAACGGGTACGAGGGATTAAGCCCGAGCAAGACCCTCCGGCATAACTTCCAGAGCCCACGAGAGGAGACCACCGTGATAACCAGCGAGAACTTGCAGCAGAGCGTTACCGACTTCCGGCCCGGCGACACCGTACGGGTGCAGTACCGGGTCATCGAGGGCAACCGGGAGCGGATACAGAACTTCGAGGGCCTGTGTATCGCCCGGAAAGGCAGCGGTATCAGCGAGACGTTCGTCGTGCGCAAGACCTCTTTCGGTGTCGCGGTAGAACGGGTGTTCCCGCTCCACTCGCCCAAAGTTGCCAAGATAGAGGTCGTTTCCCGCGGTGCCGTGCGCCGGGCGAAGCTGTACTACATTCGGGACAAGATCGGCAAGAAGGCCCGGGTCAAGAAGGCCCGGTAGCCCCGTAGCCTGGTGGGCCCGCCTGTCACGCCGGTTTCGGGAGAGGGATCGCCGCTCTACGCCTTCGACGCGTCCTGGATCCTGGAGCGTGGTGGTCCCCTGGTGGGGGCCGACGAGGCCGGCCGGGGGGCGCTCGCCGGCCCGCTGGTCGCTGCGGGGGCGATCCTCGGCGAGCGGGAGATTTCCGGGGTCAACGATTCCAAAGCCCTCAAGCCCGCGGCGCGCGAAGAGGTGTGCGGCCGGATCCTGCGCAGCGCCGTCGCCGTCTCCGTAACGGCGTTTCCGGCGTGGTGGATAGATCGCTTCGGGCTGGAAGCGGCTAACAGAGAGGCGATCCGGCGGGCTATCGGGCTCCTGCAACCTTACGCCGGGTGTGGGCTGGCGGACGGCAAACTCTCTCTCGGAGAAGATATAGAGTGCCTCGCCCGGGCCGACGGGGCCAGCGCCGCGGTAGCGGCGGCGAGCGTGGTGGCGAAGGTCTTGAGAGACAACGCGATGTGCGTGCTATCGGGAGAGTTTCCAGAGTACGGGTTCGGCCGCAACCGGGGTTACGGCACGCAAGAGCACCGGCTCGCGTTGGCTGAGAAGGGGCCCTGCCGCGTACACCGCCTGAGCTACGCCGGGGTAGGGGACTGATTAGCAAGCGCTCAGGGGATCGGGGAGAGGCCGCAGCCCTGCGTTACCTGACGAACAAGGGGTACGAGCTGCTCGACAAGAATTACCGGACCCGTTACGGGGAGATAGACCTCGTGCTCCGGGAGGACAGAACCCTCGTGTTCGTCGAGGTCAAGCTGCGTCGCGGAACTGGTTTCGGGGACCCCCTGGAGGCCGTTGACCGCCGCAAACAGGAAGGCCTCCGTCTTCTGACAGAACAATACCTGGCAGAAAAAGACCCCGACTACGACGAAGTCAGGTTCGACGTGGTCGGCATACTGGAACGTCGGGACGGGCGCAGGCTCCGGCACGTACGCCACGCCTTCTGAAGTTCTGAAGGCATGCATACCCTCAGAAGGCGTGGCAGCAGGACGGCAGTTTTGCTCGCAAGCGCCATGTTATACAATTGTCTTCTCTTCGCCGACCGGCGCGGGGAGGGTGAGTAGACAAAACACAGCGAGGGCGGGTATTAAGTTATGTCAGTGTGCCGGGCCTGGAGTCTTACGCTCCTAGGTATAGATGCCCTGCCGGTCGAGGTTGAAGTAGACGTCAGCTCGGGTTTGCCGGGCTTCTCGATCGTCGGGCTGCCGGACACGGCGGTCCAGGAGGCGCGTGAGAGGGTGCGGGTCGCCATCTCGAACAGCGGGTTCAAGTTTCCCACCAAAAAGGTCATAGTGAACCTGGCCCCGGCCAACCTGCGAAAAGAGGGGCCGGCCTTCGATCTTCCCATCGCCCTGGCCGTGCTGGCGGCCTCCGGCGTGGTTCCAGCCACCAGCCTAGAGCGGGCCGGGATCGTCGGCGAGCTCTCGCTCGATGGCGGGCTGCGTGGAGTGCGGGGAACGCTGTCGATGGCCGAGGCCGCCCGTCACCGGGGCATGCAGCGCCTGGTGTTGCCGGAAGTCAACGCCCCGGAAGCCGCGTCGATCAACGGCGTCGAGGTGTACGGGATCGGGGATCTGCGCCAGGCCGTGGAGTTCCTGAAGGGCGATAGGGCGGTGTCACGGACGCTTCCCTCCGGAGACGGCATCCACGCCCGCCCGCCGGAGACGCGGGAGGACTTCGCGGACGTTGCGGGGCAACGGCTTGCGAAGCGGGCGCTGGAGGTAGCGGCCGCGGGGGGGCACAACGTGTTGCTGAGCGGTCCTCCGGGGTCTGGGAAAACCATGCTGGCGCGGCGGTTGCCCGGGATATTACCGGCCCTCACCGTCGATGAAAGCATCGAGGTCACCAAGGTCTACAGCGCGGCCGGGCAGGTTGACGGCGGGCTCGTCAAAGTCCGCCCCTTCCGGGCCCCGCATCATACGATCTCGACTTCCGGGCTCGCCGGGGGCGGGAGCAACCCCCGGCCCGGGGAAGTGTCGCTGGCGCACCACGGCGTGCTTTTTCTCGACGAGTTCCCCGAGTTCAGCCGGCAGACGCTGGAGGTGCTGCGCCAGCCGCTGGAGGACGGGCAGGTAACCATCTCCCGGGTGGCGGGTACGTTGAGCTACCCGGCGCGGGTAACGCTCGTATGCTCCATGAACCCTTGCCCGTGCGGGTACGCCGGGGACAACAGAAGGGCCTGCCGGTGCTCGGCAAGCCAGATAGAGCGTTACCAGGGGCGTATCTCGGGTCCGCTGCTGGACCGGCTGGACCTTTTTGTCGACGTGCCACGCCTCACCCGCGACGAGCTGCGGGGTGAGGAACCGGCGGAGACCTCGGAGGCCATCCGGGAGCGGGTCGCGGCGGCCCGCGGGGCCCAGCTCGGGCGCCAGGGCGAGCCCAACGCCTCCCTCGCGGGACGCCCGCTGCGCGAGACCTGCCGGCTCGGCGGCGACGCAGAGGCGCTCTTTTCGCAAGCTATCGACCGCATGGGGCTCTCCGGCCGGGGGCACGACCGCGTGCTGCGGGTGGCGCGTACCGTCGCCGACCTCGCGGGGAGTGGAGATATAGGACTCGAACACGTCGCCGAAGCCCTCAACTACCGGAGGTTCAGCCTCGTCGATGGATAGCGCGCGTTCGGCATACCTGTTTCTCTCGCTCCTGCAGGCCCGGACGGGGAGCAGCCTGATCTCCCGCCTGGGCGATCTGCCGCCGGAAGAGGTGCCCAGGATGTCGGCGGAGCAGCTTTCACGGGCCGTAAAGATGACAGACCGGGCCATGGGTATCTTCGATAAGCTCCGACGTGAGTTCGACCCCGACAGGGTCGAGAAAGAGCTTTCCGAGGCCGGGGTAGGTCTCCTCACCCCGGTAGACGCGGGCTACCCGGAGCGCCTGATAGGCATGGTGGACCTGCCGCCGGCGTTGTTCGTGCGCGGAAGCCTTCCGGGCGGTCCGGCCGTGGCTCTGGTCGGGTCCCGCAAAGCTTCCGTGACGGGTCTCGGGTCCGCGCGGCGGCTGGGCCGGGCGCTCGCGGAGCGGGGAGCGTGTGTGGTAAGCGGCCTGGCGCTCGGCATCGACGCCGCAGCCCACGAGGGAGCCCTCGCGGGGGGCGGCACCACGGTCGGCGTGCTGGGCTGCGGTATAGACGTGGTGTATCCGCGAAGCAACCGGGGGCTGTTCTCCAGGGTCGAGGGCAGCGGTAGCATCATCTCGGAGTACTACCTGGGCGAGGCGCCGCTGGCCTGGCGCTTTCCGGCCCGAAACCGGGTCATCGCCGGGCTCTCCGAAACACTGGTGGTCGTCGAAGCGCCGGAGAAGAGCGGAGCCCTGATCACGGCCCGTCATGCCCTGGAAGCCGGGAGAGACGTGTGGGCGGTTCCGGGACCGCTGGGCGTCGCCGAGTGCCGCGGCTCGAACCGGCTGCTGGCCGACGGTGCCGGGGTGGTGTGGGACCTGGACGCGTTCCTGGACGAGGTGTTGCCGGAGGCTGCTGGACCTTACCCGGGCCCACAGGGCGGTGGCGCAAATGCCGCGTTGCCGGAAGGGCTCCCGGAAAACGAAGCCCGGGTTCTGGCGGCGCTGGGCTTCGAGGCCACGCCGGTGGACGTGGTCGCGGGCAACAGCGGGCTGGAGGTGCGGGAGTTGCTGTCGGCCGTATCCATGCTGGAGCTCAAAGGCTACGTCGGGCGTGACGCTGCCGGGACCCTCGTGAGAAAGCCGGTAGATTGACCCGGAAGACCCTGGGTCGGCTCTGGACGCAGTACCTCAAGGTGCGCGACGGTCTCGAGCGCGGTAGCGCCGGCAACGGTGCGGAAAGGAATGTTCGTCAGAGGGCCGACCAGCTCAGGGATCGGCTGCTCGTCAACTACTCACCGCTGGTCAAATACGTGGCGGGCCGGCTCTCCGCCCGCGCCACGGGTGCGGTGGACCAGGGCGACTTCATGTCCTGGGGTGTTGTAGGGCTCATGCACGCCATCGAGACCTTCGACCCGGGCCGGGAGGCCAAGTTCGAGACCTACGCGATCTCCAAGATTCGGTGGGCGATTCTGGACGAGTTCAGAAAGCAGGACCCGCTGCCTCGCCGGGTGCGGGCCCGGGCGCGGGAGAGCGATCTCGTGAGGAGCCGGCTTACCCAGGAGCTTCGCCGGACCCCCGACGAGCACGAAGTCGCCGCCGAGATGGGCCTGGACACCGAAGAGTACCGTTACCTGCTGCACCAGCAGTCCCGGGTTCAGATCGGTTCGCTGGAGGCCCGGGGTGAGGATGCCGAAGGCCACGGCCTACAGCCACAGGTCGCCGACGAAACCGCTGAAGACCCCCAGGTCTCCGCCCACCAGGAGGAGCTCCGGGAGGAGCTTGTCGAGGCCATGCGGAACCTGAGCGAGCGGGAGCGGCTGGTGGTCGCGCTGTACTACTACGAAGGGTTGACGCTCAAGGAGATCGGGCAGGTCCTCCAACTCACCGAAGGACGCATCTCCCAGATCATGAGCCAGACCCTCCGGAAACTGCGCCGGTTCGTCACCGAAGACCACCTGGTTCTAGGCAACCTCTAGCGAACAACCGCGTGTAGAAGCTGTCCCCGGCTTGTGCTACCATCTGCGGGATTTTGACCACGCACGCCCGCTGTAGGGTTAGAGACCCGGGGTGGTGGTCCGCGGAGGCTTGTGGCGCGGATTGCAGAGCGCGGGCGGAGGACGCCAACCACCTGAAAGAGAGGTAGAGGTTTTGGAGAGCACCACCGAGCAAGTAGGTATAAGGGAGCTGTTAGAGGCCGGGGTTCACTTCGGCCACCAGGCCAAGCGCTGGAACCCGAAGATGAAGCCTTACATCTTCGCCGAGCGTGCCGGGGTCCACATAATCGACCTGGACCAGACGCTGCCGCTTCTGGAACGCGCGCGGTCGTTTGTAAGGGGCGTGGCCGAGGCCGGCCGGGACGTTCTGTTCGTCGGCACCAAGAAGCAGGCTCAGATCACCGTTGCCGAGCAGGCCATCCGGTGTGGGCAGCCCTACGTGGCGGAACGCTACATCGGCGGCATGCTGACGAACTTCCAGACGATCAAGCCGCGCATCGAGTACTTCAAGGAACTCGCTGCGAGCTTTGAGGAGACGCCCGAAGAGGAGCGTACGGGCCGGGACTGGTTCGCCCTCGCCCGCGAGTACCAGAAGCTCCGGCGCAACTTCTCCGGCATAACGGAGATGGAGCGCCTGCCCGGCGCGGTGTTCGTCATCGATCCCAAACGGGAAGAGCTTATGATCAAGGAGGCCAACCGGCTCCGCATCCCGGTCGTGGCGCTTACCGACACCAACTGTGACCCGCAGGTCGTCGACTACGTGATCCCGGGCAACGACGACGCCATACGCTCCATAAACCTCGTATCCAGGCTCATCGCCGACGCGATCTTGCAGGGCCGGGGTGAAGACGTGGTGCAAGCCGAAGAGCGCCCGGTGCCGCCGGTTATCGAGGAGACTCGAACCCCGGAGGACGTTGCGGGCGAGGAGCCCGTGGTAAACGGCAACGGTGTTGCGAAGGCCGCCGAAGAAACCGTCGAAGTTACGGAGCCCGAGGTTACGGAGCCCGAGGTGGCCGAGGCCGTTCCGTCGATCGAGGACACGGAACTGGAAGCTGCCGGCGGCGATCAGGAAGCGGCGGCTGCCGCGGAGGCCGAGGCCGACGCGGAGGCGCTGGCGGCCGAGCCCGTCGAGGATGTGTCGCGGGGAGAGGCCGAGCCGGAGGCCGGCAACTCGGAAGAAGAGGAGAAATAAGAGTCTTGGCTAGCGACATTACAAAGATCAAGCAGCTCCGCGAGGAGACGGGCGCCGGGATGATGGACGTGAAAAAGGCGCTGGACGAGTCCGGGAGCGACGTGGAGGGTGCCCGCCGGATCCTCCGGGAGCGCGGGCAGGCTGCGGCGGAGAAAAAGAGCTCTCGGGAAGCCGGTGAGGGCCTGATCGAGTCCTACGTCCACTTCAACGGGCGCATCGGGGTGCTCGTGGAGGTCAACTGCGAGACAGACTTCGTGGCCCGCACGCCGGAGTTCAAGGAGTTCGCCCGCAACGTGGCGCTGCACGTAGCCTCGATGAACCCCGTGACCGTTGGCGTGGACGACATCCCGCAGGACGTGCTCGACGAGGAGCGCCAGATCGCCGAGAAGCAGGCGGCGGAGCTCGGCAAGCCCGAGAACGTGACCCGCCAGATCGTGGAGGGCCGGATGAAAAAGCGGACCTCTGAGATGGCGCTGCTCACCCAGGCTTACGTCAAGGAGCCGGACAAGACCGTCGAGGACCTCCTCAAGGAGACCATCCAGAAGGTCGGTGAGAACGTCGTGATCCGGCGCTTTGTCCGCTACGAGCTCTAGCCCGCCTTGGACCGCATCACGGCTTCGGGGGACGAGAACAACGAGCCTGCGGGCTCGGAGGCCCGGCGTCTAAAGCGGGTCGTGCTCAAGCTCTCGGGGGAGAGCCTCTCCGGCGAGAACGGCAACGGCATAGACCCCGGCAGCCTGGACTCGACCGCGACGCAGGTAATGGAGGCCGTCGAGGCCGGCGCCGAGCTGGCCGTCGTCGTCGGTGGCGGCAACATCTTCCGGGGCTCGCAGGTCGCGGACGACCTCGGTATCGAGAGCGCCACAGCCGACTACATGGCGATGCTCGGCACCGTGATCAACGCCCTGGCTTTGCAGGCGGCCCTGGAGCGCCGGGGCGTACAGACGCGGGTGCAGTCGGCCATCGAGATGCGCGAGGTGGCCGAACCGTACATCCGGCGTCGGGCCATACGGCACCTGGAGAAAAAGCGCGTGGTGATCTTCGCCTCGGGCACGGGCAATCCCTTTTTCACCACCGATACGGGCGCGGCGCTGCGGGCGCTGGAGATCGGGGCCGACGCGCTGCTCATGGCTAAAAACCGGGTGGACGGTATCTACGACAAAGACCCGCGCCGCTACCCGGATGCGGTACACATGCCCCGGCTCAACTACATGGACCTGCTCGCCAAAAACCTGGCCGTCATGGACCACACGGCGGCCACGTTGTGCAGCGGGGAAAACCTGCCCATAGTAGTTTTCGATATACTGAAGCCGGGAAACCTGCGCCGGATTTTGCAGGGAGAACACGTGGGCTCCGTGGTGTGGAACGGCGGGGCCGGCAACAGAGCGTGAGCCGGAGGAGATCCAGATGTCTGAGATAATCGACCTGACGATGGCCGAGCGCCGGATGAAGGGCGCGCTGGAAGCCGTGCGCCGGGAGTTCGCCACCATCCGCACGGGCCGGGCCAACCCCGCTATCCTGGACCGGGTAGAGGTTGAGGTGTACGGATCGCGCATGCCGCTGCGCAGCGTGGCCAACGTCAGCGTCCCCGAACCCCGGCTGCTCTCGGTCACCCCCTTCGACCCCGGCTCTATAAAGCAGATCGAGCGGGCCATCGAGAACGCGGACATCGGGCTCAACCCGCAGAACGACGGCAAGATCATCCGCCTGCCCATCCCCGAGCTGACCGAGGAGCGGCGCCGGGAGCTGATCCGGCTGGCCCGCAGCTACGCCGAGGAGGGGCGGGTCTCTATCCGCAACATCCGCCGCGACGAGATGCGCGACGTGCACGAGCTGCGGCGGGAGGGCGAGATCTCTGAGGACGACGAGCGCCGGGCCGAGGCCGAGTTGCAGAAGCTCACCGACGAGTACGTCCGGCGCGTGGACGCGGCCCTGGCGGACAAAGAGTCCGAGCTGCTGGAGGTCTGAGCGCTGGAGCCGGTGCGGAAACATCCAGCCCCGGAGGCGGGGAGCGTGTTGACACGTCTCGATCCCGGCCAGAAGCCGCGGCACGTGGCCGTAATCATGGACGGCAACGGGCGTTGGGCGCAGCGGCGCTGGCTCCCGCGGGCCGCCGGCCATAGGGCCGGCGTCGCCGTCCTGGAGCCGCTCATCGAGGTCGCCGGCGAGACCGGCGTCGAGACGCTGACCCTCTACGCCTTCTCCACCGAGAACTGGGCCCGGCCCGAGGACGAGGTCGGCACCCTGATGCAGCTTTTTCTGGAGACCGCCCGCGCCAAGGTGCCCCAGCTCAACGAGCGCGGCGCCCGGCTGCGCTTTCTGGGGCGCCGGGACAGGCTACCGGCCTCCGTGCGGTCGGCCATCGAGGAGGCCGAAGAGCTGACGGCGGCCAACGGCCAGCTAGACCTCTACATCGCGCTCAACTACGGTGGCCGCAGCGAGCTCGTGGACGCCGCCCGGCGCATGATCTCCGACGGCCTCGCGCCCGAGGAGGTGGACGAGCAGACCTTCGCCAGCTACCTCTACGCCCCCGAAGTCCCCGAGATAGACCTCGTGATCCGGACCAGCGGCGAGCTCCGGGTCTCCAACTTTCTGCTCTGGCAGATAGCCTACGCCGAGTTCTACGTAACCGACACGCTCTGGCCGGACTTCTCCCCGGAGGAGTTTCGGCGGGCCGTGGAGTCTTTCGCATCCCGGTCGCGGCGCCGGGGCGGCGTCTGAGAGATGCTCCGCTGGCGGACCGTAACGGCCCTGATCCTGGGCCCCATCGTGCTCGGGGCCATAATGCTGGGCGTCTGGGCCGTTATGCTGCTCGTCCTGGTCGTGGTGGGCCTCGCCGCCCGCGAGCTGGCGCAGGCGCTCAAGCCTCTGCCCTTTCCGGCGGCTCTCGGCGCCGGCGTGATCCCCGTCCTGCTCTCGATACCTTATGGTCCCAACGGCATCCTGGCCGGCGCGCTACTGAGCCTCCCCTGGGCCCTGTTCTGGCTCTCCGGGAAGGCCGAAGCCCGGACGCTCCGGGCGCTCCTGGCCCTGCTGCTCATGGCTCTCTGGGTTGGTGTTCCCATGGCGCACCTGGGCCTGATCGCCAACCTGGAAAACGGCGTGTTTCTCATCCTGGTCGCCGTTGTGGGGCCCTGGATCTCGGACGCCGGCGCTTACTTCGCCGGCCGCTTTTTCGGCAACCACCTGTTGTTTCCCAGCCTGAGCCCGAAGAAGACCGTGGAAGGAGCCCTCGGGGGGCTCATCCTCACTATCGCGGTCGTAGGTCCGGCGACGTACGGCATCCTCGGGTTCACCCTCCTCAAGTCTATCTCCTTGGGAGCCGCCGTTTCCGTGTTCAGCCAGAGCGGCGATCTCTTCGAGTCTATCCTCAAGCGGATCCTGGACCTGAAAGACCTCGGGGACAGCCTCCCCGGTCACGGCGGTATCCTCGACCGGATAGACAGCCTGTTGTTTACCGCGCCCGCGGTATACTATCTCTCATTGTTCTTATGATGTTGCCTACTGGAAAACCCCGGACGTGAGACGGCGCCTCACCATACTCGGCTCTACGGGTAGCGTCGGCCGCCAGGCCCTCGACGTCGTGCGGGCCCACCCGGACCGTTTCGAGGTCGCCGGGCTCTCGGCCGCCTCGAACGTGGACCTGCTTCTGGAGCAGGCCGCCGAGTTCGACGTCGGACGCGTCGCCCTGGAGCGCGAGCCAGACGTAAGCAGCCTCCCTCGCGACCTGGCCAACAGGATAGAGGTTACGGGCCCCGGTGCTGCCCGCAGGCTGGCCGAAGAGCCCGTCGACGTGGTGCTCAACGGCATAGTAGGCTTTGCCGGGCTATCGGCCACCGTAGGCGCCCTCCAAGCCGGCAACACGGTTGCCCTGGCCAACAAGGAGTCGCTCGTCGCCGGTGGCGAGTGGGTAATGAACCTCGCCCCCAGCAACCGCATAATCCCCGTGGACTCGGAGCACTCGGCGATCTTCCAGTGCCTCGAAGGCCGCGACGCAAGCGAGGTAGACAGAATATTGCTGACCGCCTCCGGCGGGCCTTTCTTCGAGCGTCCGAAGGCCGAACTGCTGGATGCCGGACCCGAGGACGCCCTCCGGCACCCGACGTGGCAGATGGGGACCAAGATCACCATCGACTCCGCCTCCATGATGAACAAGGGCCTGGAGGTGATAGAGGCCCACCACCTCTTCGGCGTGCCTTACGAGGACGTGAGGGTCGTGGTCCACCGGCAGTCGGTCGTCCACGGCGGAGCTATCTTCAGGGACGGATCGGTGATCCTGCACGCCGCCGTGCCCGACATGCGGCTCCCGATAGCCTTCGGCATCCTCCATCCAGAGCGCGTGGACGTGGGCGCGCAACCCATTGGGTTCGACGCCGCAACCTGGACCTTCGACGAGCCCCGGAACGACGTGTTCCGGTGCCTGCCGCTCGCGATCCAGGCCGGCCAGGCCGGAGGACCGTACCCGGTGGCGCTCAACGCGGCCAACGAGGCCGCCGTCGAGGCCTTTCTCGAAGGGCGGATAAAATTCTTGCAGATAGCCGACGTCATCGAGGAGGTCCTGGAGATCGTCCCCGACTTCGGAAAGATGCAGAGCATGGAGAATATTGAAGCCGTCGACCGCTGGGCGCGTTCCGCGGCTACCCGCTTTGCGCAGGACATCGCCCCGTGACCATCCTCATCGCCATAATCGGGTTTATCGTGCTCATCGTGATCCACGAGATGGGCCACATGCTTACCGCCAAGGCCCTCGGCGTGCGGGTAGACGAGTTCGGTGTCGGCTTCGGACCAGCCCTCATAAAAAAGAAGTTCGGCCAGACTACGTATTCTTTTCGCATAATACTACTCGGCGGGTTTGCGAAGATGGCTGGCATAGAGGACATCGGGAGCGTGGCGCAGGAGCGGGGTGAGTTGGGTTCGGACACCTACCCCTCGAAGGCGCCGTGGCGGCGGGCCTTGATCATCTTCGCCGGTCCTGCGGCCAACATCCTGACCTGCGTCCTGATCCTGGCCGGCACGTTCATGTTCGCCGGCGCGGTGACCGGCGTTACTACGACGGTGGACGAGGTTGTGCCGGACACGTTCGCCGCCGAGTCGGGGGTACAACCGGGGGACGAGCTCGTGCGGGTGGACGGCGCCGCGACCGGTAGTTGGGAGGACTTCCAGGATGCCGTGGCCCAGAAGCAGCCGGGTGAGGAGGTGACCCTCGTCGTCGAGCGCGACGGCCAGGAGGTCTCGTTCACCGGTGAGCTCTCGGCCAACCCCCAGGACCCGGAGATGCCCCTCGTCGGCGTGCAGCCCGTGCCGGAGAGGACCACCTACGGTCCCCTGGAGGCGCTCGGCCTCGGGGCCGAACGCACCGCGACGCTGACGGTAGCCTACCTCGGCGGCCTCTACCAGCTGTTCACAGGCCAGATGGACTTCTTCGACAACATCGCCGGTCCAGTGGGGATCGTGGGGGTCACCAGCCAGTCTGTGAGCGAGGGTTTCTTCCCGCTGTTCCTCGCGCTCATAAGCCTCATCCTGGGCATCATGAACCTGCTGCCGATACTGCCGCTCGACGGCGGGCACCTGCTCATGATCGCGGCGGAGAAAGTCATGGGACGCCCGATAAAGCAGGAGACGATGGGCAAGATCGCCATGCTCGGCCTCGCGCTGATGTTGACCTTGTTCCTGTTCGCAACTTACGCGGACCTTAGTAAAATCATTACCGGACAGCCGTTTATACCGGAGTAGGATTCAGCCAGCGTCCGCGTTCGCAAGGAGCTTAGGAGACACATGACAGAGGCAGCGGTAAGAGAGCGTCCGATCACGAGCCGCCAGATCAAGGTGGGCGACGTGCCCGTGGGAGGCGGGGCCCCGGTCGTAGTGCAGTCCATGACAAACACCATGACCTACGACGTGGAGGCGACCGTCCAACAGGTGTACGACCTCAACACCGCCGGGGCCGAGCTGGTGCGGGTCTCGGTCAACGGGTCGAAAGCCCTCAAGGGCTTTCGGGAGGTCGTGTGGCGTTCGCCGGTGCCCCTGATCGCCGACATACACTTCGACTACCGGATGGCGCTCGGGGCCGCTGACGCCGGCGCGGCCTGCGTGCGCATCAACCCGGGCAACATCGGCAACGACGACCGCTACCGGCAGGTAATTGAGAAGTGTCAGGAGACGGGCGTTGCGATGCGCATCGGGGTCAACTCTGGCTCGGTGGAGAAGCGTTACTGGGACCTGCCCAAAGAAGAGGCCCTGGTGGCGAGCGCGCTCCAGAAGGTCGAGATCGCCGAGGACATGGGCTTCTTCAACTTCAAGGTCTCGCTCAAGGCGAGCCACGTCCCCGAGATGGTCGCGGCGAACCGGAAGTTCCGCGAGCACTCTAACGCCCCGCTGCATCTGGGCGTCACCGAAGCCGGCACCAAGCTGCCCGGCGCCATAAAGAGTGCGGCGGCTTTGGGGCAGCTCCTGCCCTACGGCATCGGGGACACCATCCGCATCTCGCTCGCCGAAGACCCGGTCGAGGAGATCCCGGTGGCCTACCAGATCCTCTCGGCCCTCGACCTACGCCACCGGGGGCCCAACGTCATCGCCTGCCCGAGCTGCGCCCGCACCCTGGGCTTCGACGTGATCGGGATGGCCTCCAAAGTCGAAAACGCGCTCAAGCACTACGAAGACCACTTCACCGTGGCCGTTATGGGTTGCATCGTCAACGGACCCGGCGAGGCCCGCGACGCGGACTACGGGGTTGCGGGGGGGAAGGACGACGGCGTGATCTTCGCCAAGGGCGCGCCGCTGCGCAAGGTCCACCGCGACGAGATCTTCGACGCCCTCTTTGAGGAGATAGAGAAAGACGGCCGCAAGTAACGGCCGTCCCAGCAAAAAGCTGGACGTCCCGGGGGAGGCGGACGTCCAGCGGAGGTAATAACCGGATGTTACCGCTATCCTGGTCCCGGCACATCCGCCAAACGGCACATTTTCGTTTTGACGCTAAAACTGGC
Source organism: Actinomycetota bacterium (assembly GCA_004563715.1). Classification (GTDB taxonomy): domain Bacteria; phylum Actinomycetota; class Rubrobacteria; order Rubrobacterales; family Rubrobacteraceae; genus SIRX01. The sequence continues at coordinate 43,685 of SIRX01000169.1, forward strand.
GGACGCCAGTAGCCTAGCCTACCAGAGCAGCGGTCCCCCGTTTGCATCCCGGAGAAGGTAGTCGTCGTACATACGTTTGACCACCTCTGGATTCGATGGTGCTATATCGTTCGTTTGTCCCGGGTCTCTCTGCAGGTCGAAAAGCTTCGCTTCCTGGCCGTCGTTGCGGACTATCAGGGCGTAAAGCTCGTCGCGAGCCCAGGAGAAGTTCTGCTTGCCGGCTGTGGCATAAGGCCTGGGACCGGGTTCTTCGCCGTCGAATATCACCGAGAGGTCTTGTCCCTCTACCGGCTCCGGTGGCCGGGTCCCGAGAAAGCCGAACACCGTAGAGACGATGTCGTGGGTCGAGGCCGGGTACGTGCTGGTCTCTCCGCCTTTCTTGGCCTCCGGGTGCCGGATAAAGAACGGGATGTCTACCACCTCGGGCCACAGTGCTTCGTGGGGCTTGCCCGTGGTGTCGTGCTCGCCCAGCAGAATGCCGTGGTCGCTGAGCGCTATCAGCACGGTGTTCTCCATCAGGCCCAATTCGTTCATTTTGTCGAGGAAACGCCCTAGCCAATGATCTACCAGCGTCACTTCCCCCGCGTAGAGCGCCCGCATACGCTCTAGCTGCCGGTCGGTCAGGTAGTCGGTGGACCTGTAAGCGGGACAGAAAGGCTCAGGTCCTTCGTAGTCGTCGCTGTAGAGATCCACGTACTTCTGTGGCGGGTCCCAGGGCTCGTGAGGATCGAAGGAGTCCACAACCATGAAAAACGGCTCCCGGTTGACACAATCTTCTAGCATTTGGGTGGCGGTGTTAAACACCTGGGGCGCGAAGTAGTCTTCTTCGGTCTGGCGGTCCGCCGTGTTGGCCAGGTGGTGTCGCGTTCTGACTACCTCTACCGGCAGGTACCGGCGCATCGTTTCCTCGGAAACCGCCCAGTAGGGTTTGTAGCGGTCTGTCTCCTGACCTCGAACAAAGTAGAAAGTCTCGAAACCCTTGTGAAAGTTCATCTCGGGCTTGAACTGGTGGTAGGTGTCGGTGATGAGCAGGGTTTCGTACCCGATCTCGTCCAGCATCTGTGCCAGGGTTGTCTGCTCTTGGGGTATGGGTAGCCACCCGAACATCAGAGAGCCCTTGTTGACCTCGGGTTCGTAGTGGTTGAAGGGGAACGTTCTAAGGCCGGTGTGTATGGCACGCCGGGCCGGAAGGGTAGGAAGGGCTTCGGGGTACGCGCGGGTAAAGCGCAGGCTCTCGCGGGCGAGGGCGTCCAGGTTGGGGGTCTGGATCCAGCCGTTCCCGTAGGCTCCTACGTGATCTTTTCTCAAGCTATCTAGAATCACGAGCACCACGTTCAACCTGGTTTCTCCTTTCCGAGAGGAGTCGCAACCCGAAGCGGCTAGCATCGCTCCCAGCAGGGTTGCCCCGGCGGCCCCTTTCAGAAAGCTCTTGCGGGTGATCTTATGCGGAGCGTCGTCAGCCACGTGCGGCATGATAGCCTAGTTTACGCGGAGGTTTCTGCCCGCCATACCGGCGGAGTACCAGCGACGTTCGGAGGTTCTTCGGCGACGCCTGTCCGCTGGCCGGCCGGCTCCCTTAGCCTTGTAACCTAGATACTCTGCTGTATAATCGAGCGTGGTGTGTCGGAGCAAGGGGTCCCACCGGACTCGTTGCTTTTTTAACGTCCAAAAGAGGTGATCGCCGACGGCACGGCTGGAGAAACTAACGCAGGTTGTGGAGAGAAACCTCCCGGCGGGGAGCGAGCTGGTAGAGGCCCGCTTCTCCGGCGGGCCGCTGCTCACCCTGCTCGTGGACCGGGTAGACGGGCCTGTGGACCACGAATTTTGCTCCCGGGTCATCTCCGTGATTTCGCCGGCTCTCGAAGAGGAGGGCTACGACGGCATGGTCGAGATCTCCTCGCCGGGCATAGAGCGCCCGCTGACGAGGCCCGAGCACTTCCGGCGTTTCGTCGGCCACGAGGCGAAGGTTCGCACAGCAGAGCCGGTTGACGGGCGACGCAACTTCACCGGCGCCATAAAGAGCGCCGGGGACGACGGTTTCACCCTACAACTCTTAGAGGGGGGAGCGGAGGTGGAGCTGCCGTTCGGCTCCGTCTCGCGCGCGTACCTCAAGGAGGAAATATAGAAGATGAATACAGCACTGCTCTCAGCGTTGCACGAGATAGAGATCGACAAGGGAATACCGTTCGAGACGGTCAAGGGGGTGTTGGAAGAGTCCTTGCTCGCCGCTTACGAAGGCCGGGAGGAGGCTGAAGAAGGGGCCGAAGTAATCCTCGACCGGGAGACCGGAGACCTCCGGGTGATGAAGGACGGCGAGGACATAACGCCGGCGGACTTCACCCGCATCGCGGCGCAGGTCATGCGCCAGACGTTCTACCAGCGCCTGAACGAGATCCACAACGACCAGCTGCTGGAGGAGTACGGTGAGCGGCTGGGAGACGTCGTCACCGGCATCGTCCAGCAGGCCCACCGGCGCATGACGCTGGTGGACCTCGGTAGAGTCGAGGCCATCCTGCCGGCCAGCGAGCAGGTCCCCAACGAACGCTACGAGAACGGGCAGCGGATCAAGGTGTACCTCCTGGAGATCCGGGAGCCCGGCCGTGGTCCGAGCCTGGTGGTGAGCCGCCGGCACGACGGCCTCCTGAAGGGGCTCTTCGAGCTGGAGGTGCCGGAGATTTACGACAACCTCGTGGAGATAAAGGCCGTCTCCCGGGAGGCGGGCCTGCGCTCGAAGGTGGCCGTCTGGTCCAACGAGACGGGGATCGACCCGGTCGGGGCGTGCGTCGGGCCGCGGGGCAGCCGCGTGCGGGCCGTAGTCTCCGAGCTCCGGAACGAGAAGATTGACATAATCCAGTGGGACCCCGACCCGGCCCGGTTTATCGCCAAGGCGCTCTCGCCGGCCCGGGTGCGCGAGGTCTACCTGGACGAGGACGAGAAGATGGCCGAGGTCATAGTGCCCGACGACCAGCTCTCGCTCGCCATCGGCCGGGAGGGCCAGAACGCCCGCCTCGCCGTGAAGCTGACCGACTGGAAGATAGACATCAAGCCCGAGAGCCAGGCTATCGAGTACGAGGAAGAAGAGGAGTGGGAGCCGGACGACGACTCCACCATGCACCGTTGCCGGGCGGTTCTCAGCAACGGCCGCCGGTGCGCGAACATGGCGCTGCCGGGCTCTCTTTTCTGCGGTATACCCTCGCACCAGGCCCAGGCGGCCGAGTTCGAGGGCCTGGTTGAGGGCTCGCAGGGGGTATCAGATGAGTAAGCGCGTATACGAGATAGCGAAGGAACTGGACCTCGGCACCAAGGAGGTCATGGGCCGCCTGAGCGCGGCCGGGGTCGAGGTGAAGAACCACTTCGCCGTTATCGAGGACCCGGTCTACGAGCGGGTCTTCGGCGGCAACGGCCAGGCTACGGCTGGAAACGGCCGGACGGAAGCCCAGGAGGCCGAGGCCCGGGAGGCCCGGGTGGAGGCCGAGAGATCCGGGCACGGCGCGAACATCGCGGGGGCTCCGGCCGAGGAGCCCGTCTCCACCGGAGGTCGGGGCGGCAAGAAAAAGGGCGGGAAGAAGCGGCGGCGGGTCGTTATCGACGCGAGCGCCACGAACCGGGGGCCGCGCCCGAGCCCCGCGCCCGCCCAGCCGAAGCAGCCGCAGCGGGCCCCCGAGCCGGCGGCCGAGGAAGAGCAGCCGGATGTCGTCAGGGTCGAGCCGGGGGCCACGGTCAAGGACCTGGCCGACGCGGTCGGCATCCCGCCCACGCGGGTCATAAAAGAGCTCATGGGCCTCGGGGAGATGAAGACCGTCACCCAGACGCTCTCCATCGAGGAGATCGAGCTCGTCTCCGAGGCGCTCGGGGTCACGGTGCAGGTCGCGGCGGTCGAGGAGCCCGCCGTGGAAGAAGTCCTGCCGGAAGACGCCCCGGAGGATCTGGTCGAGAAGCCGCCGGTGGTTACGGTGATGGGCCACGTGGACCACGGCAAGACGTCGCTCCTGGACTACATCCGCAAGGAGAACGTCCAGTCCGGGGAGGCCGGGGGGATAACCCAGCACATCGGCGCCTACCAGGTGGAGAGCGACGGCCGGAGCATCACGTTCGTGGACACGCCGGGCCACGAGGCGTTTACCGAGATGCGGGCCCGCGGCGCGAAGGTCACGGACGTGGTGGTGCTGGTCGTGGCCGCCGACGACGGCATCATGCCCCAGACCGAGGAGGCCATCGAGCACTCCCGGGCCGCTGGCGTGCCGCTGGTGGTGGCGCTGAACAAGATCGATGTGCCCAACGCCAACCCCGACCGGGTGCTGGGCCAGCTCTCGGAGCGCGGCCTGATCCCCGAGATGTACGGCGGCGATACGGTTACCGTGCCGGTCTCGGCCAAGACCGGGGAAGGCATCGACGAGCTGCTGGAGAACATCCTGGTCGTCGCCGAGCTGGAGGAGTTGCGGGCCAACCCCAACGCCCCGGCGAGCGGGTACGTTATAGAGGGCGAGCGCGACCCAGGCCGCGGCCCGGTGGCGACGCTGCTCCTGAGCCGCGGCACGCTCCACAAGGGCGACGTGGTGCTCGCGGGCACGGCCTACGGACGGGTGCGGGCCATGCTCGACTACACCGGCCAGCGCGTGCAGAGCGCGGGGCCGGGAGACCCGGTGGAGATCCTGGGCCTCTCTGGCGTGCCGGAGGCCGGTACCCGCTTCGAGGTCGTTGAGCACGAGCGGCAGGCGCGGGACAAGGCCCAGCAGGCCGAGGCGGCGCTGCGGCGCCAGGAACTCGCGGAGGGCGGCACCCGCCGGACGCTGGAAGAGTTGCTCGGCGCGGGCGGTGTGCAGGACCTGAACCTGGTCATCAAGGCGGACGTGGCCGGTTCGGTCGAGGCGCTCAAGGAGGCGCTCGCCAAGCTCTCCACCGAGGAGGTGCGGGTCAACATCGTGCGCAGCGGGGTCGGGGCCATCACGGACTCCGACGTCATGCTCGGCTCGGCCTCGGGCGGCATCGTGCTCGGCTTCAACGTGCGGCCGACCAACACGGCCAAGCAGGTCGCCGAGCGGGAGGGCGTGGAGATCCGGACCTACGACGTGATCTACAAGGCCCTCGAAGAGATCGAGGCCGCCATGCGCGGCATGCTCGCCCCCGAGCAGGAGGAGCGCGAGACGGGCACCGCCGAGGTCCGCCAGACGTTCCGCGTCCCGAACGTCGGCCTGGTGGCCGGCTGCTACGTTACGACCGGCGAGATCTCGCGCAACGACCGGGTCCGTGTGGTGCGCGACGGCGTCGTCGTTTACGAGGGCAACCTGGCCTCCTTGAAGCGCTTTAAGGACGACGTGCGCTCGGTGCGTCAGGGCTTTGAGTGCGGCATTGGCATCGAGAGCTTCAACGACGTCAAGGAAGGCGACGTGCTGGAGTTCTTCGAGGTCGTGGAGATCCCGCGGTAACCAGGAAAGCACCAGATTGTTCTGCACCGTAAGGCTGGAGCTAGAGTTCCCCTTCGCCTCCAGCCTCAAGGACAAACGACAGACGCTGCGCTCGGTCAAGGATCGCCTGCGCCGCAAGAACGTCTCCATCGTAGAGTCGAACCACCAGGACCTGTGGCAGCGGGCCACGATAGAGCTGGCGCTGGCCGCCACCTCGCTGCGGGCAGCCGAGGAGAAGCGGGAGGAGGTCCGCCGGGCGCTCCTCAACTACGAGGAGCTGGCGATCCTGGAGTGGCGCGAGGAGTTCGTGAAGCTGTGAGCGAGCGCACCCGCAAGATCGAGTCTCAGCTAAAGGAGATACTGGGCGAGGAGGTCTCGGGCCTTTCGGACCCCCGCATAGAGGGCCTCGTCACCATAACCGCCGTCCGGGTGAGCCCGGACCTCTCGCACGCCACCGTGTTCTACTCGCTCCTGGCGGGGAGCGACGGAGACGAGGCGCGGGAAGGACTACAGAGCGCCGCCGGGCGCCTGCAGGGGGCCGTGGGCTCCCAGATGCGCCTCAAGCGCACGCCCCGGCTCCAGTTCGAGCCGGACCCGGTGGTCGAGCAAGCCAGCCGTATAGAAGCAGCTCTCAGGGAGGTAAGAGCCGATGACGACCCGGACCGCGGGTAATACGACCCGCGAGGTAGCGGATTTCCTGAAGACCCTGGACCGGGTCGCCGTCACGACGCACGTGGGGGCCGACGGCGACGCCATCGGCGCGTCGGCGGCGCTGATGCACCTCATGCGCGCCCTGGGCGCCGAGACGGTCTTCTGCCACGCCGAGGAGGTCCCGAACTACCTGCGGTGGCTCGTCCCCGACGCCCGGCGCGAAGTCCCCGAGGGCTATGACCTGCTCGTAGTAGATACTTCGCGCCCCGACCGGGCCGGGGCCACGAACGGCACGCCGCGCCTGAACCTGGACCACCACGAGGACAACCCGTTCTACGCGGAGTACAACCTGGTGGACTCCCGGGCCGCGGCGAGCGCCGAGGTGGTGGCCCGCCTCTACGACGAGCTGGGAGTTCCCCTGGAAGTGGCGGCGGCCGAGGCGATCTACACGGGGCTGCGCACCGACACGGGGGGGTTCCGCTTCCGTAACGTCTCCCCCGAGTCCCACGAGCTGGCCGCCGACCTGCTGCGAGCCGGGGTGGTGCCCGCCGTGGTGGACGACCGCATAAACCGCACCGGCACCATCGAGCAGCTCAACGTCGTCGGCGTAACCCTGGCGAACGCGGTGCGGCACGGCGAGGTGATCGTGGCCACCGTGGATAACGACGACTACACCCGCACCGGCGGCACCGAGCTGGACTCGAAGGAGGCCATAGACGCCCTGCGCACCGTCGCCGGCGTGGACGTGGTCGCCCACCTGCGCGAGGTGCCGGAGGGGACGAAGGGCTCGCTCCGCTCCGAGACGGTGGACGTCGCCGAGATCGCCCGGAGGTTTGGCGGCGGAGGGCACCGGCTGGCCGCCGGCTTTACGATCCACGACAAGCGCCCTTCCGAAGCGAAAGAGGACTTGATGGAGGCCCTGCGCGGCGTCGCGGATCTCGGAGAGCCGGGATAGCCGTCCCGGCGCCATCGGGCGGCCTCCTCTTGGACAAGCCGCCCGGCATCTCTAGCGCCCGGGCGGTCTCCCGGGTAAAACGTCTGCTGCCGAAGAAAACCAAGATAGGCCACACTGGCACCCTCGACCCGCTGGCCTCCGGCCTGCTGTTCCTCCTTCTCGGTCGCGCCACCCGACTCTCGCGCTACGTCAACGACCTGGACAAGTCCTACACCGCGACCGCCCGTTTCGGCGCCACCTCCGACACCCTCGACGCCGACGGTGAGGTGACCGATATCGACGCCGCGATGCCGACGGAAGACGACCTGCGCGCAGCCGCCGGAAGCTTTACCGGACACATCCGCCAGATCCCGCCGATGGCATCGGCCGTGAAGGTCGGCGGCGAGCGCCTGTACAAGCTCCACCGCCGGGGCGTAGAGGTCGAGCGGGAGAGCCGCACCGTCACCATCCACACCTTGAAGCTTGTAGCCTACGACGCCGGGAGGCAGACCGTCGCCTTCGAGGTCTCCTGCACGGGCGGTACCTACGTGCGAACCCTCATCTCCGACCTGGCAGAGTCCCTCGGCACCGGCGCCTACCTCACCGGCCTCCGCCGCACCGCCGTAGGCCCGTTCAACGTCCGGAGCGCCGCCACCGTGGAGAAACTCCACCCCGATACCCTGGGTAATCGCATAATACTTCCCAAGGCCGTGGTGTCTCACCTGCCGGACCTGGAGGTGAGCCGTGCCCGGCGCCGGGAGGTATGCAACGGGCGCGGGATCGAGGCTCGCGGTTTCGAGGGCAGCTTTCGGGTGACGTGCGGGGATGAGCTACTGGCCGTGTACGCGGGGGACGGGCATCGGGCGAGGCCGGAGGCGGTGTTGTGCGACGGGTAGTCGTCGCCCTGGGCAACTTCGACGGGGTGCACCTCGGGCACCAGGCGGTCGTGCGGCGGGCGGTCGAAAAAGGAAGAGAGAGCGGCTCGCTGGTGGTGGCGGCCACTTTCGACCCCCACCCTCGGGTGGTCCTCAGACCCGTTACGGAGCCGAGGCTGCTCACGACGCTGGAGTTGAGGAGGGAGGCCTTACTGGGTTGCGGAGCGGACGACGTGTACGTGATCCGTTTCGACCGGGAGCTCTCGAAAAAGAGCCCGGAGGAGTTCGTGCGGGACGTGCTCCTGGGAGAGTTGCGAGCCGGGACCGTGGTGGTGGGTGAAAACTTCCGGTTCGGGCACCGGGCTACGGGTGACGTGGAGGATCTCGCACGGATCATGCGGGCAAACGGAGGAGGGGTTTGTGTGGTCCCGATCCGGGCGGGCAATGGGGCGGAGGAGATAAACTCCACCCGAATCCGGGAGCTTCTGGCCGTCGGGGAGGTGGAAGCCGCCGCGCGGCTGCTCGGGAGGCCCTACGTCGTGCGCGGGGCGGTCACGGTCGGCGACCGGCGGGGACGGAGCATCGGTTTCCCGACGGCCAACGTGGTGCCGGACCCGGCGGTGGTGGTGCCGGCGCGGGGGGTCTACGCCGGCTTTGTGCGAGCCGGTGACGAAACGCACCCGGCCTGCACCAACATAGGCGTGGCCCCGACCTTCGAGCGCGGAGAGAGCCGAATCGAGGCCCACCTGCTGGGCTTCGAAGGCGATCTCTACGGACGGACTATAGACGTGAGCTTTATCTCCCGGATACGGCCGGAAGAAAGGTTCTCCGGCGTCGAGGAACTAAAGGCCCAGATCTCGCGCGACGTCGAGGACGCGCGGCGGCTTACAGGAGATAGAGCTTGATGCATGTGTTAGCATATGATCGAGATAATACGGTCATAGAACAAGTGATGAGCAAAGAGGAGCGGAGAAGAAGTTGGCGGTTGTAGAGAACAAAGAGCAGACTATCCAGGAGTACCGGACCCACGAAGACGACACGGGCTCGCCTGAGGTCCAGGTC
>SIRX01000170.1 GCA_004563715.1 Actinomycetota bacterium
CTGGAGCTTCTGGTGGCCACCATCCTCTCCGCCCAGACCACCGACGTGCGCGTCAACCAGGTCACGGAGCAGCTCTTCGAGAAGTACCGCGCCGCGGAGGACTACGCGGCGGCCGACCCCGAAGAATTGGAGAGCGACATCCGGCCCACGGGCTTCTACCGCAACAAGGCCCGCTCGCTGCAGGGCATGGCCCGCGCCCTCGTCGAGCGACACGGCGGCGACGTGCCGCGTACCATGGAGGGTCTCGTGGCTCTCCCCGGCGTCGGGCGCAAGACCGCCAACGTGGTCCTCGGCAACGCCTTCGGCGTCAACGAGGGCGTCGTCGTCGACACCCACGTCCGCCGGCTCTCCACCCGTCTCGGCCTGACCACCAACAAGGACCCCGAGAAGATCGAGCGGGACCTGCTGCCCCGGATCCCCGAGAAGGACCGGACCGTCTTCTCCCACCTGCTCATCTTTCACGGCCGCCGGGTCTGCAAGGCCCGGAAGCCCGACTGCCCCGGCTGCGTACTGAACGACGTCTGCCCCTCGGCGTTTGGATACGAGGGCGCCTGAAGACGCCTTCGGACCTTTACGAGCCAGCCTCTGCGTGACGGGTCTGCAGGGGATACCATGCTAGCGTGAACTGCAGGAAAGCTGGCAAGGACCCGGAGCCCCTCGCGGGGCGGCCCGGGGAAAACGGGCGGGCGAGCGCGGCGATCTAGAAGGCTCGGAGGGCGGGAAGCCCGCGGCGGAAGAGGTGGTCTCGGTGTCAGAGGAGCGCGAGGGAGAGACGCAGCGGGAGCGGGAGATACGCTACATGAACGACCTCCTGCAGGAGCTACGGGTAATACTGCCCGGCGTGCAGGTGTTGTTCGCGTTCTTGCTGGTGGTGGTCTTCTCCGCGCCGTTCTCCGACATAACCCCGCTTCAGCGCGACGTCTACTTCGCCGCGCTGGTGTGCACGACGCTGGCCGCGGCCCTGCTGCTGGCTCCCACCGCCCAGCACCGCGTCCTCTGGCGGCAGGGGGCCAGGCTCCACCGGCTCAAAGTGGCCAACGGCCTCGCCATCGTAGGGTCCATGTTCCTGGCCGCCGGCATGGGCTGCGTCATATTCCTGGTCACCGACGTGATCTACGGCACGCTCCCGGCGGCCGTGGTGACCGCGGTGACGGTGCTCGTCTTCGCCGGGCTCTGGTACCTGCTGCCCCTGTACCAGCGGTTCCGCAGGTAGGCCGCCGCCGTTCGCGGCGGAAGCAACGAAGAGCCGGGGTCCGGCGTAGGCGGAGCCCCGGCCCCTCGCCCCGTCGCGTCACTCCCCTGTGAGCTTGTCCTTGATCTTGTCCAGAAGACCTTTGTCCTCTTCCTGGTGCCCTTCCTGGGCTTCGCCGCCCTCTTGCCGGCCGGCTTCCTGGTCCGTCTCCTGGGCGCGTGTTTCCTGGGCCGTGGTGTCCCAGTCGCTGCCTTCGTCGGTCAGGCCGGCGTCGTCTCCGGAGAGGGAGGTTATTCTCGTTTCCTCTTCCTCGGAACCTTCTTCCGGACGCCGCCCGCCGGGGCTTTCGGACGAGAGATTCTGCTCTTCGTTGCGTTCTTCTCTCTCCATGAGGGTTGACACCCCTTCCGTGTCGGACTACTTACCGTCATCCGTTCCCAGATAAGCCCGCCCGCAAACGAACGCCCGCGAAAGCCAGCGGGGTGGGGCGTGGTACCATCGAGGCTCATCCGGCACGGGGTCACGACAGACAGATAAGGAGCGGGATCTTTTTGAGCGCGGTTCCAGGTATCACCCTCAACGACGGCAACACCATCCCCCAGCTTGGCTTCGGGGTTTTCCAGATAAAGCCCGAGGACACCGTAAAGGCGGTCGGCGAGGCGCTGGAGATCGGCTACCGGCACATCGACACCGCCGAGATGTACGGCAACGAGAAGGAGGTCGGCGAGGCGGTCCGCGCCTCCGGCCTCGATCGGGAAGAGGTCTTCGTCACCAGCAAGCTCAACAACAGCTTCCACGAGCCCCGGGACGCCCGCGAGGCGTTCGACAGGACGCTCTCGGACCTCGGCTTCGACTACGTGGACCTGTTCCTCATCCACTGGCCACTGCCCACGCTCTACAATGGGGAGTATCCGTCCACCTGGAAGGTGCTGGAGGAGTTCCAGCGCGACGGCCGCGCCCGCTCTATCGGCGTGTCGAACTTCCAGGTAGAGCACCTGGAGCGGCTGGCCGCCGAGACCGACACGGTCCCCGCGGTAAACCAGATCGAGGTCCACCCCTACTTCACCAACGAGGAGGTGCGCGCCTACGGCAAAGATCACGGCATCGTAACCGAGGCGTGGTCCCCGATCGCGCAGGGCGGGGTTCTGGAGGACGCCACCATCACCCGGATCGCCGGTAAGGTCGGCAAGACGCCGGCGCAGGTCGTCCTGCGGTGGCACGTCCAGCGGGGCGACATCGTGTTCCCCAAGTCGGTTACGCCCTCGCGCATGAGAGAGAACTTCGAGCTCTTCGACTTCGAGCTCGAGCCGGGCGACATGGAGGAGATCACCGCGCTCGACAGGGGCGAGGAGGGCCGCACCGGCCCGCACCCGGACACGTTCGCCTACGTACCCGGCTAACCTCCGGCGGCCAACAGGACCGAACCTTTGCTCCATCCGGCCCCGGGGTTGCCGGGACCGCTGGCGTCGGCGTCCGCCGCGCACCGAGGTATAGAGGCGCGGTCGCGGACAGGGACCGTTCTCTCAGGCGTCCATCACGGCCGCGCTGTGCGAAACTGATGGTGTGATGGGCAAGACCTCTGCGGCACGCGGAACACGCGCTACGGGAAGGAGCGGGCCTTCCCGCCGGGTCGCCAGCGCCGTCCTCGCCGTGCTCGTCTTTCTGGTGGCGGGTGCGGCGGCCGTGGGCTTAGATCCCTGGTCCCGGTTGGACGGCCAGGCGCGCGCGGCCGTGGTTCTCGTCTCGTTTCTAGAGCCGCCCGGCCTCACCCCGGTGATAAAAGCCGTGACCGGCGAGCCGCGCGTCGAGGAGGCCGAGGTCGCGGGCAACCCGACGAGCGTGTTCTACCCGGCGGGGGAGGGACCCCACCCGGCGGTCGTGTTCGTCAACGGCACCATCCGCGAGGGCCGGGAGTACGAAGGGGTCAGAGACCTCTCCCGGGGCTTCGCCCGCGCCGGGTACCTCGTCGTCGTGCCCGACCTGCCCGGGCTGATGACGGACACGATAACGCCCCGCACCGTCTCGGCCACGGTAGACGTGGGCCGCGAGGTCTCGGAGAGAAGGGACGTCCGGGACGGCAAGGTCGGCCTCGTCGGGGTCTCTACCGGGGCCTCCCTGGCGCTGCTCACCGCCGAGGACCGGGGCCTCCAGGAGAGGGTTTCGGCGGTCGTCGGGGTGGCCCCCTACACCGACATAAAGACCGTTCTCTCCGTCGCCACGACCGGGCACTACCGGCACGAGGGCCGGATGGTCCCGTACAGCGTCGAACCGCTGCTGCCCTACGTCGTGGGGCGGTCCGTGATCTCCACCCTCCCCGAAGGCCCCGACCGCGAGGCCCTGATCGGCGAGCTGGACGCCGTTGGGCGCTACGAGGAAGACCCGCTCGCGCCGCTCCGCGACTACCCGCAAGATGAGCTCGGCCCCGAGGCGGGCAGCGTCCTCGCGTTCCTCGCGAACCAGGACCCCGAGCGCTTCGACGAGCTCTACCGCGAACTGCCGGAGGATACGCGGGAGGACCTCCAGAAGCTCTCGCCGCTCCACCAGGCCGAGAGGCTCGAGATGCCCGTCGAGCTCGTCTCCGGTCCGGAGGACCGGTACTTCCCCGTCTTCGAGTCCTACCGGCTCGGGCGCGTGGCCCCCAAACGCAACGTAACCGTGACCGAGGTGCTCGACCACTCCGAGGTGAGCGTCTCCCTGGAGAACCTCCCCGACTTCCTGAAGCTCGCCGCCTTCGCCGGCCGCGCCATGGAGGACCTCCGGGGCGGTACGTAGCCCGCCGAACACGGTTGCCGCGCGGCCGGTGGAAGCATCCGCGGGCCGCCGGCAATGCTCGAACAGCCTCGGGAAGACCTGTCCCTGGCAGGCGGATGTGCTTTACTACCGGGATCGCGACGGCCTTCCCGGGCATTCACGGGGCGGTCTGTGCAACCCGACACAGGAGACAGACGAGCCACATGGCCGAAATGCTAGAACCCGGGGAGCAGCGGGAACCCGAAGAACAAAACATGCAGTCCCGCACCCGCATCAACCCGATCGTCTTCTACGGCTCCTCGGCGGCGATCCTCGCCATCGCGGTGTGGGCGATTATCAGCCCGGAGGGCGCCAGCGGGACGATAGGGGTGTTGGTCGGCTGGATCTCGGAGTGGTTCGGCTGGTTCTATATCCTGATCGCGACGCTCTTCCTGGCCTTCGTCATCTTTCTCGCGCTCTCCCGCTACGGCAGGACGAAGCTGGGGCCGGAGCACTCCGAGCCCGAGTTCAGCACCTTCTCGTGGGCGGCGATGCTCTTCGCCGCCGGCATCGGAACCGACGTGATGTTCTTCGCCGTCGCCGGTCCCGTCACCCAGTACCTGAACCCGCCCGTCGGCGAGGGCGAGACGCTGGAGGCCGCGAGGGAGGCGACCGTGTGGACGCTCTTCCACTACGGCATAACCGGCTGGGGGATGTACGCGCTGATGGGCATAGCGCTGGCGTACTTCGCCTACCGGATGAACCTTCCTTTAAGCATCCGCTCGGCGCTGTACCCCATCTTCGGCGACCGGATCTACGGTCCGCTCGGGCACGGCGTGGACCTCGCCGCCGTCCTGGGCACCATCTTCGGCATCGCCACCTCGCTCGGGATCGGGGTGGTATTTCTCAACTACGGGCTGAACGCCCTCTTCAACGTCCCGGAGGGCCTGCCCGCCCAGATCGGGCTCATCGTCCTCGCCGTCGCCGTCGCCACGATCTCGGCGGTAACCGGGGTCGACCGGGGCATCCGGCGGCTCTCGGAGCTCAACGTCTGGCTCACGCTCGGGCTGGCGGCCTTCGTCCTGATCACCGGCCCGACCATCTTCCTGCTGAACGCGTTCGTGCTCAACATCGGGGACTACGTGAGCAGCTTCCCGGCTCTGACGATGGAGACGTTCGCGTTCGAACGGCCCGTCGAGTGGATGAACGGCTGGACGCTCTTTTTCTGGGCGTGGTGGATCGCCTGGGCCTCCTTCGTGGGGCTGTTCCTGGCCCGCATCTCGCGCGGGCGCACCATCCGGCAGTTCGTCGCCGGCACCCTCATTATCCCGTTCCTCTACATCCTGATGTGGGTCTCGATCTTCGGTAACACCGCCATAGATATCGTGCGGGGCGGCAACGAGCAGTTCGGCGAGGCGGCGGTGAACACGCCCGAGCAGGGCTTCTACACCCTGCTGGAGCAGTACCCCGCCTTTCCGGTTATCGCGTTCGTCGCCACCTTCGCCGGGCTCCTCTTCTACATAACCTCCGCCGACTCCGGCGCCCTGGTGATGGGCAACCTCACCTCGTACCGCAAGACGCCGCGGGACGACGCCTCGAACCCGGTCCGCATCTTCTGGGCCGTCGCCACCGGCCTGCTCACGCTGGCGATGCTCGTGGTCGGCGGCATAACGGCGTTGCAGAACGCCACGATCGTCATGGGCCTGCCGTTCGGGTTCGTGATGGTCCTGTTGATGCTCGGCCTGTACAAGGCCCTGCGCGTGGAGGCGTACCGCGAGGACAGCCGCCGCTACAGCCTGCCCGCGCGGTTCTCCGGGCGCAGCACGAGCCTCGACGGCGACCGTTCGGTCGCGCTGACCTGGCGGCAGCGCCTGAAGCGCAGCATGAGCTTCCCGAGCCGCGGGCAAGCCGTCGAGTTCCTCTCCGGGGTCGCCCTCCCGGCCCTCGACGAAGTCGCCGAGGAGTTGCGCGGCCACGGCGTCGAGGCCGAGGTGCGAGAGAGCACGAACGACGAAGGGCTCCCCTGCGTCGAGCTCGTGGCGGACCTCAGCGAAGAAGCCCCGTTCCAGTACAGGATCGAACCCCGGGAAGCCCGCACGCCGGTCTACGGCGACCGCTCCCTGCGCGAGAGCGACACCTACTACCGCCTCGACGTCCACCTGCTCGAAGGCGGCCAGGGCTACGACGTGATGGGCTACACCCACAGCCAGCTCATAGACGACGTCCTCGACCAGTACGAGCAACACGTCGAGTTCGTCCGCCTCAACGCCAAAGCCACGTGGTGAACGATCAGAGTCGAGGGCTTGTACGTGACCACGAAATGTCTGGCGCGGGAAGTCGCTTTGAAACACAGTCAAAATCTGATAATCTGATAAAGGTTTGATGACCCTGAAGACAACCGTTACAGAGGTGGCCCGGAACTTCGCCGGGTACGTCAACCGGGTCGCTTTCGGCGGGGAGAGCTTCGTTCTGATGCGCGGGAAGAAGCCTGTTGCGGAGTTGCGTCCGGTTCCCGCGGGCCGGCGGCTGGAAGAGCTACCCGGGATGTTGGATGCTCTGCCCCGGCTCTCGGAGGAAGAGGCGGCGGAGCTGGCCGGAGACCTGGACCGTGCCCGGGAGGAGTTGGGTAGCATGCCGTTGCGAGACCCCTGGGCGTCCTGATCGACACCAGCGTGCTCATCGAGCACGAGCGTGGCCGCCTCGACCTGGAGCCACACCTGCGGGGCCGCGAAAACGAGGAGTTCTTCCTCTCGGTGGTAACCGCCAGCGAGTTGCTGCACGGCGTCCACCGGGCGCGGGACGGGCGCACGAAGGCCAGGAGGTCCGCGTGGGTAGAATCGGTGCTGGAGCGGTTTCCTCTGTTGGATGTAGACCTCGTCACCGCCCGCGCCCACGCGAGGCTGTGGGCAGAGCTATCTTCGACCGGCCAGCTCATCGGCCCGCACGACCTGTGGCTGGCGGCAGCCTGTCTGTCACACGGGCTCTCTATGGTCACCGCCAACACGCGGGAGTTCGAGCGGGTGCCGGGGCTTACGGTGGAGAACTGGCTGGCGTAGATCGCCCGACCGGCTGCCAGATCTGGGACGCTCGAACGTAGCCGGGGACGAGGTGAAGAGGCCGGGAGCGAGCCGGAGGAGTAGAGGTGTTGCAGTACAAAGGGTATACGGGGCACGCCGAGTTCGACGATGAAGCGGGACTGTTTTACGGTGAAGTGCTCGGCCTACGAGACGTGATCACCTTCCAGGGCACGAACGTCGAGGAGTTGGAGAAGGAGTTCCGCGACTCGGTAGACGACTACCTGGAGTTCTGCGAGGAGCGCGGCGAAGAGCCGGACCGGCCGTTTTCGGGACGGCTAATGCTCCGATTGCCGCCGCGCCTTCATCGCGACGTATACGTGCGTGCCCGCCAGGAGGGCAAGAGCCTCAACCAGTGGACCGCTGAGAAGCTGGAGCAGGCGAGCTGACCTGACGATCTCCTACGCTCTGCTCATCCTGATCCTGGCAGAGGAGATAGCGTACACTTTGTCTATGAACGCAGAGTACACGGCGGTGCTGAAGCAGGAGGGTGACTGGTGGATCGGCTGGATCGAGGAGATCCCCGGTGTCAACTGCCAGGAACGTACCAAAGAGGAGTTACGGGCAAGCCTCCGGGAAGTCCTCGCCGAAGCCATAGAGTTCAACCGCCAGGAAGCGCGTAACGCCGCCGGTGAGCAGTTTGTGGAAGAACGCCTTGCTCTATGAAGCGCCGACAGTTACTGCGCCACCTGCGTAGTCACGGCTGCGAGCTTCTTCGAGAAGGCGGCAACCATTCCTGATGGCACAACCCGGAGCAAAATCGTCGTTCCGCGGTCCCTCGTCATACCGAGATCAGTAACATCCTGGCTAACAAGATCTGCAAAGACCTGGGTGTTCCGCCCATCAATTGAGCAAAGTGCGCCTCAGCAAGCTCTACCGCCGAGAATACCGTCCGAGCCACGGTACCGAACAGCTCAACGTAAAGGATAAGACGAGACACAACAGCGATACGGTATCATTGAGGAAATACTAGAAG
>SIRX01000171.1 GCA_004563715.1 Actinomycetota bacterium
GCTGGAAGTTTCTGGAACGAGGACGCCGTCGTAGTCTCCGGCCTCGATCCCGCGCTCGCCCTCCGCTGCCGACTCCACGGCCACGACCTCCGTGCTGGGCTCGCCATTGGGCAGTTCCTCCGGGAGGGCGGCCTGGAGGGCGGGGGAGAGATTCTCCTGCGGGTCTACAACCGCGACCGTCGAGCCCCCGGTGGCGGACTGGAAGCGGTCGAGGGCCGCGGGGGCGAAGGCGAGGGCCAGGATCAGTACAAAGCCTATCGCCGTTACGATCTTGAAGCTCTTGGCCCGGGCCCTCTGCCGGTACTCGCGTTTCGTTATGAGCCAGACGTTACGCACCTTTTACCTCCCGAATAAAAATCTCCCGCAGCGTGGGTTCGACCTCTTCGAAGCGCCGCACCCGCCCGCTCTCCACCGCGGCCTTCAGGACCTCATCCGGCTCGACGCCGGCCGGGGAGATCTCTATCCTGCCGTTCTCCTCGTCGAAGATCCGGGTCTCGGGGAACTTCCTGAGAAGAGCTTCCCGGTCTCCGGAGAAGTCCAGGCGGAGCGTCGCGCCGTCCCGGTGGCGCTCCCTCAACGCCTCGATGGGACCGGCAAAGGCGAGCCGGGCGTCGTGGACGAGGGCCACGCCTTCGCACAGCTCCTCGGCCCGCTCCATGTCGTGGGTGCTGAGCAGGACCGTGGTGCCGCGGGCGTTGAGGTCCAGGATCGCTTCCTTGAGCAGCTCGTTGTTTACCGGGTCCAGGCCGGAGAAGGGCTCGTCCAGGACCATCAGCTCCGGCTCGTGCAGGACCGAGGCTATGAACTGGACCTTCTGCTGGTTGCCCTTCGAGAGCTCGCGGACCTCCTTCTCGCGGTAGTGGGTGATGTCGAGGCGCTCCAGCCAGGAGCTGGCCTTCACGACGGCCTCGCTCCTGGGGAGGCCCCGGATCTCCGCGAAGAACCGGAGCTGCTCGGCGACCGTCATCTCCGGGTAGAGGCCGCGTTCTTCGGGCAGGTAGCCGAAAGCGCGGCGCGGCAGGCCTGAGACCGGCGTCCCGGACCACGTTAGCCTCCCGGAGTCCGGGGCGATGATGTCCAGGATCATGCGCACCGTAGTGGTCTTGCCCGCGCCGTTCGCGCCGAGCAGGCCGAAGAGCGCCCCCTTTTCGACCGCGAACGAGACCTCCTCGACCGCCGTCGTCTCTCCGAAAGACTTGCTGATGTTCTCGACCGAAAGCAAAGCTCCTCCTCGGCTCTTATCGGGTGCTTTTTCAGGCTTCTTGTGTTGTTTTCCGGGCCTCGCGGGCTTGCAGGCGCTCCCAGAAGTCTTCGTCTCCGGGGGACCCCGGCAGGCGCTCGTAGATGACCTTCATCACGAGGCTCATCATCACCACGAAGGCGAGGGCCTCCGGTATCGCGATCGCGAACCGGGCGACGGCGTTCGCCTCCGCGACCTGCAGGTTGAAGGCTTCCGTGCCGAACTCCGCGGTCACGATCCAGAGGTTCAGGAAGAAGTTGGCTATCGTGGTGAGCACGGTCACCAGGACCATCCCCGCCGTTCCCCACCAGAGTGCCCGCCGCGCCGGCCGCTCGTCGAAGATGCTTTTTAGCAGGGACTCCTGCTCTTTGGTGCGCGGGTCAAAGGCCTGCTCCAGGAAAGCCCCGATCAGGGGCCGCCCGAAGACGAGCGAGCCGCCGAACAGGACGACGAGCAGCAGGCTCGGGGCCGAGTCTTTGAAGGCGTAGGCGGCCCCGTCCACGAACCAGAAAGCCAGCGCGCCGCGCACCACCGCGTTGAGGCCCAGAAAGCTCGTGATGAAGTTGAACCGCCGGGTGATATAGGCCAGGTCCAGGGCGACCCACGCGACGGGCACGAGCGCGGCTAGCAGGTAGGCCGGGATGTTCCCCAGGGCGTCCGAGAAACGCGAGAGGATGATTATCGGGATGATGAGGCCGAACAGGAAGTCCAGCCCGAGCTTGGCCGAACGGCTCAAGAAACCCCCGATTCATTTCTGCGGCGCATGAGGTGGGAGAGGACTTCCTCCAGGTCCAACGGCCCGCTGCGCACGACGCGGATGCCGTCCCTCGAAAGAGCCTGCTCCGTCACTTCCGGGTCGTCCGAGATAACGCGGGTCGGGTGCCCCGCTTCGATCTCGACGACGCCCGGGGCGTCGCCGTCCGGCTCGCGGTCCGTCCAGAGGGCTCTCCACCGCTCCAGCAGCGCGTCCTTCTCGTAGAAGCCGAGGAAGTCGCCGTCCACCAGAAAGGCCACGTAGTCCGCGATGCGCCTTACCTCCTCCATCACGTGGGTGGCGAAGACGACGGTCCGATCGCCGGTCTGCATGAACTCCGAGATGTCCCCGAGCATCTCGCGGCGGGCGAACGGGTCCACGCCGGCGGTCGGCTCGTCCAGGAGCAGTAGCTCGGCGCCGGTGGCCGCCGCGAGCGCGAAGGCGAGACGCCGCTGGATGCCCCCGGAGAGCTTGCCGAACCTCTTGCCTGGTTCTACCCGTAGGCGAGAGACGAGGTCCTCGTAGGTCTCTTGCTCCCACGTCGGGTACCAGCGGGAAACGAACTCGCCGAGGGCCGTGGCCCCCATCTCGTCGTGGCCGACGGAGCGCTCGGGGACGTAGCCGACGCGTTGCTTGATCTCGACTTCGTCTTCAGGATAGGTGCCGCCGAAGAGCGAGACCTCGCCCTCGTCCGGCCGGGCGAGGTTCATCAGCATCCTGAACAGCGTGGACTTCCCGCTGCCGTTGGGGCCGACGACCGCGACCACGTAGCCGGGCTCCACCTCCAGGTCCACGGGTCCGAGCTCGAAGCTCCCGTACGACTTCCGCACGTCCTTCAGCGAGATCACGGGTTGCTCTGTCACGGTTTTACTCCTTGCTCTTGCCTGCTTTTCTCCAGCGTTTCCTCGAAGACCGCCCGCAGCTCTCCCTCGCTAAACCCGGCCCGGCGGCCGGCCTGCACGGCGTGTCCGAACGCCTCCTCCACCGGCTCGCGGCGGTGGCGGGACAACGTATCCTGGGCCAGCTCGGCGACGACCGTGCCCATCCCCTGGCGGGTCCTGATAAAGCCCGCGCCCTCCAGGTCCTGGTAGGCGCGGCGCGTCGTGATGACGCTGCACGCCAGGTCCTTCGCCAGCGCCCGGACCGAGGGCAGCTTCGTGCCCGGCGGCAGCTGGCCGGAGAGAATGAAGTCCCTGAGCTGCGACTCGATCTGCCGGTACATCGGTTGCGGGTCGTCCATCGAAAGTCGTATAGGAACGCGCGTCCCGGCCGCTTCGTTGCCTTCGTTTTTCATCGGGAGAACTCTCTGCCCGCGAGACGCCGTCTGGTCGCGCGGGCCAGCAGCGCGAAGAGCGAGCCCCCGATAGAGAGGGAGATCCCCGCCGGCAACGGCCCGTAAGCCCCGGCTAGCTCGAAAGCCGTGACGACCAGGCCCCCGTTCGCCAGCCAGACAGCGGCGACGAGGACGACGAGCCAGGCGAACTGCGAGGCCATCGCGGCCCCTCCGCGCACGCCGAGCTCCAGGTACAGGTTCAGGCCTCCGGCTGCGAGGGCGTACCCGAGCCAGATAAGGACGAACCAGAGGAACTGGGTAGCTTTGAAGTCTGCCATCAAGAACCGCGCGGCGCTGATTATGGGGACGAAGAAGACCGCCGTCATCCCGGCCGTCGCCGGGAGCATTATCAGAGACCTGGCGAGGACTACCTCTCCCGGGGAGACCGGGAGGGCCCTCAAGAACGCCAGCCAGCCGTAGAATGGATCGTGGTGTATGAAAAAGTAGCTCCGGGAGAGGACGTTAACCGAGAGCGTCGAGATGACCGCCAGAAAGAGAAGGTCCACGGCCCAGCCGCCCTCCCGGGCGCTTTCTTCGAGGGGTATCACCGCCGAAGTAAAGACCGGTAGCGTCACGATGCCGAAAAAGACCGCCAAAAGCGCCGTCGCCCCGTACGAGAGCGACTTCCGGGACAACTCCTCCCGGACCAGCGCCGCTATCCGGCCGCGCTGGTTTCCCAAACCAGTTTTTCTGGGTTGCCGGAGGACCGTCGCTTCTCTCATCGCTGAATCTCCCTTCTAAGGGCGAGGCGCACCGCCAGCCTGGCGAGCAGCGCGAACGCCCCGCCCCCGGCGAGGAGGGCGACGGCCGCCGCGAGGGGCCCGTATTCGACCACCAGGTCCGCCGACCGCGCGACGAGGCTGATCTCGAACGCCCACCCGAGAGAGATGAGGGCTACGACGATCCCCACGATGAACGCAGCGGTGAACCACAAGTAGGCTCTCCGGCCCAGTACGAACTCGCAGAGTAGCGTCATCCCCGCGCACAGCAGGCTCCAGCCCAGCCAGACGCCTATAAACCACACGTGACCGCTTCCCATGTCTCCCAGGCTCGAAAGTAGGAACGCCGGCAGAAAGAAAGCCGGCCCGGTAAACGGGAGCGCGAACAGCATGGACGCGGCGCGGGCCGCCACCAGGCTGCCGACCGGTATCGGCAGGCTCCTCACGAACAGGAGCCGGTGCGAGAATACGTCGTCCGCCCAGATCCTCATGTAGTCGCCGGAGATCGCGTTCACCGCCAGCATCGCGCCCACCACGAGAAACACGTAATCCAGGAAAAAAGCGTTGAAAGCTCCCTCGAACCTGGGTCCCGAAACCCCGAAACCTTCCACCCTGAGCAGGTCCCCATCCACGTAAGGAACCACCAGCAGACCAAGAAAGAGCACGAACAACCCGCTC
>SIRX01000172.1 GCA_004563715.1 Actinomycetota bacterium
TCTTTGGAGCGCAGCCCCGCTTCGAAACTCTCGCGCTCGTTTTCCGACAGTTCCCGAACAAAAATTGGAGGTTTCATGGAGTCCACTATAGCTCATCACACACAACCCTCTCTGGAAATGCACTAGTTGCACGGCTACCGACCCCACCCCGCCTGCGGCGCCGGAGACGACGAGGGTGTCACCGTCCCCAACCGAGACGGCCCGTACGGCCGCGTACGCCGTCGTCCCCACGACGAACAGGGCACCGGCCACCTCCCACGAAACGTTGGCAGGGAGACGGACGAGGTCTCCTGCCTCTGCGACGACGAGTTCGGCGTGGCTCGACCGCGTGTGTACGAACCCGAGAACCTCGTCGCCGACTCCGAACCGCTCGACACCTTCGCCGGTCTCCTCCACGACCCCGGCCAGGTCGCTGCCCTGCCCGGAGGGGAACGTAGAAGGCCATAGATGGTGCAAATTGCCCTTTCGGATGGCCGCCTCGCCAGGGTTGATGCCGGCCGCCTTCACCCTCACGAGGACCTGTCCCGGACCGGGAACGGACCGGTCCACCTCAACTACGCGCAGGACGTCGATCCCACCGAACCCGTCATACCTGACCGCCTTTGGCATGGTCTCTCCTCCTTCCTAAAGTCGGCTTCTGTTGCCGACCCATCTCTCCGTGCAGGAACTCTTCCCAGCCGATCTCGCCGCATCTGTTCTCCGGGCACGTCAGCGCACCGCCACGGATCGCGCGGGCCGTCTCGCCGGGAAGCGGGAACGGCACGGTTTTCTTCCGGCGCTCCGTCACCTTGAGGTAGGCGCGCACCATGTCCTCTACGGTCCTCACCTTCGGTCCCCCGATGTCCGGGACACGTCCGCCGGGACCGGAAAGCGCCAGCTCTACCATCCGGTCGGCGACCTCTCCGACGTCGATCGGCTGTACGAGCAGGCCCCTCGGGACCGGAACCACGGGCAGCCGGGCGAGAATTCGGATCGCCAGGAGGACGAGATCTTGGAACTGGGTGGCGCGCAGGATAGTGTGCGGGAGCTTAGAGTCCTCGACGACCTTCTCCGTCTCCAGCTTCACCCGGTAGTACGGGAAGGACCGGGCGCGGTCTATGCCGACGATGGAGATATAGACCAGGTGCAAGACGCCGGCCCGGTGAGCGGCATCGAGCAGGCGCTGCGTGCCCTCGACATCCGTCTGGTGCATCTTGCGGAACGGGCTGGAGGCGGCGTGGACTATGGTGTCCGCGCCGCGCACGGCCTCCCGCAGACCTTCCCCGGTCCGCAGGTCTCCCCGGATGGTGCCGGGACGGCCGCTGTGGCTGAGGACGCGGGGCTCGAGGCCGGCAGACCGGAGCCGCTCCACCACCCGACTGCCTAAAGTTCCGGTCCCACCGGTTACGAGAAATTCGTTGTTGTTCACTTGGGCTCTTCTTTCTCTTCGAATCCGCCCCGGCACGGACTGGGGTTCTTTACTTCGGGCATCCGGACGGGGGTTGTCTCCGAGGGCGAAGCCGGAACTTTGGCCCCGTCTCCCGGAGAAGCCGCCGCACCGCGGCGACCCGCCCGAACCAACCCGTTAGTCCGCCGCCCTGGACGCGTGGCTGCGGCGAAGCTCTCCTCCGCGCCGCGCGCAGCTCCCGGCCAAGGCGATTCATCTTCGCTTCCCGCTCCAATTCCTTACGGCGTTGGTGCCACAGCTCCAGGTTCGGCTCTCGCATTTAGTGCCTCCTTCCATTTTCTCGATTGGCAGGCTACGTAGTGCCTGGTCGGATTACCATCGCCGGATGCTCAAGGATCCAGCCTCGCAGTCCTGCGATCGTAGGGGTCATTAGCCAGCACCGAAGGCGGAATAGACACTAACGTGCACGCGCATATCGGCACACTTGCGCGCCGGTGCTCGCTTTGGCAGTCGATACCAACTCGAACGGAAGCGCTTTACCGTTTGCGGCGAAGATCGTCTTGCCCCCGCCGAGGATAATCGGTTCGATCGTCAGCAACAACTCGTCGACAAGGTCGGCGGCGAGCAACGACTGTACCATTATCGCGCTGCCGTACACGTAAATGGAGCCTCCCGGCTGCGCTCGCAGGTCGGACACCGTTCTTATGAAGTCGTTGCCGCGAATGATCGTCGTTGGATTCCACGTGATGTCATCTTCGGTGAGCGTATTTGACACGACATACTTATGCACGCTGTTGATCCAGTCGGCGAACTCGTCGCCCGACCGATTGGGCCACGCAGCGGCTGAAGCTTGATAGGTACGGCGTCCCTGCAGGAGCGCGTCGCTCCGCTTGGCGAGCTCGTCAAACATACCGCCCATGACCTCCGGGTCGAAGTACTTCATACCCCACCCGCCATGGGCAAAGCCGCCGTCGGTGTCCTCATTCGGCCCACCGGGAGCCTGGACGACACTGTCGAGGCTGATGAATTCAGTGATAAGTGTCTTCATGGGTTCTCCTATTCATACGGCTAGCATCTGTGCTAGCTAGCAATTTGCGACACGCTCCCTTGATTTCCGTCCTACCGGGGGTTTCCCTGTCGCCACCAGCCTCGACCCGCTTGGACGGGGTCGTCCTCACTTCCGACGCCCGGGCTTCGGGTGAACAGCCCTCTGATTTCCTTCGGGCGGACTCTGATGGCGGCCCACCAGACCATCCAGATGAAGAAGAGTTGCATCGGCGTTCTGAGCCACAGCGGCGTGGGCGGCTCACCGCCGAGCGGGATGCCGCTCAGCGCGGCGTTGACGTTGGCGGGAAATACCGCGACGAGCATCAGCACGAGGCCGATGCCCGCCAGCTTCCGGGTCCTGGGGATGAGCAGGCCGATGGCGCCCGCGATCTCGAAGATCCCGGTCAGGTAGATGATCCAGAGCCCGTCGGGCAGGGGCTCGGGCATCATCGCCGCGAGGTCGTGTTTCATGGCGTTGAAGTGCGCGGTGCTGGTGACAAGGAACATGATCGCCAGGGCCCCGAGCCCGGCGTTCCTCCAGTTGGAGAGCCGTTCGATTCCGAGCAGACCCACCCCCCGTAGGAGGACGAACGAGACCAAGAGAACGGTGAGAACTTCCATGAGCGTATGCTCCTTTCTTTGCGATCGCTTCGCAGTTCGATGAAATTTGTCTTCCTTTTTCGGCGGGCTGCTTCCAAACTTACATCCGGGTTGGGCTGGCGACGACGGACCGGAGAACGGTTTCGCGCCTGCACTTTGGTACAGATCCGCGAACGTGCAATACCGGCGGAAAGACGGCTCGGGACGCTTCGATCGCGCGTGCCCTCACGTTGCCCCGCGGTTCGTTTCACAGCAACACCTCGATGAATAGCGCGAGGGCGAGAGCGGCAAAGACGGCAGCCGCCACACGGTCCAGGAGCGCGTGCAGGCCAGGTCTCCGGGCGAAGGCGTCCCTTACTGTTCCCGCTGCGATCCCGAACGCTGCGTCCACGACCAGCCCCGCCGACTGGAGGATCAGGCCCAGGGCCAAGAATTGCAGCGCTACGGAACCGCGCTCCGGATCCACGAACTGGGTCAGGAATGCGGTGAAGAACAGAATGATCTTGGGGTTGGTGAGGTTCACTACCATGCCCCGCCAGAAGATGCTCGAAAGCTCCTTTCCACCTGCGAGGCTTCCACCCACCACCGCGGAACCGGCATCCCGCCACGTCGTCACCGCCAGGTACGCCAGGTACGCGGCTCCCGCCAACCGGATGGTCTCCGCGAGCTCGGGTACCGCCCGCAGCAGCGCCCCGGTTCCGAGAGCGGCGAGCAGCACGTGCACACTCACCCCGACCGTGATCCCGACCGCCGCTAAAACACCCCCACGCCGTCCAGCCGAGACTCCCGAGGCGACGACGAAAGCCATGTCCGGCCCCGGAGCCACCAGGAGAGCCAGTACGGCGAGAAGGAAAGGTACGAGCGTCTCTGGAGCGACCGGCAAGCTCGACGCCCACCCTAACCGAAGGCCCTGACCGTAGCGGTGGCGAGTGCTGCCAGGCCAACCGCAACGAGCACCGGCGCTCTCAGCGCGAGCGCCATAGCCGCAACGGCCACACCGATGGCCCTCGCATCAATCACGAGATGTCCATCCTCGCCGACGGTTTGCGTCACCACCAGTGCCGCCAGGAGCGCCGGCGCCAGCAGGGTGATGACGGAGCTCGCCCGCGGGTGCAACTCCCGGCCGCCGACAAGAACAGGGCCCGTGGCCTTCATGGCCGCGCTCGCCA
>SIRX01000173.1 GCA_004563715.1 Actinomycetota bacterium
CAAGGTCGTCGAACCCGACGGATTGCTCGGAGCTTACGAACTCGCGGACAGAGTGTGCCGGGTTTTCGGTTGTCCGCATTACGAGCATCTTACAGTTCCACAGGAGGTCGCCTGATTGTGCACTAGGAAGCCTCGCCGACCTGGGTCAGGTAGTACAGGGTGTGCATCAGTTGGGCCGTCGGGTCTATGCGGTGGACGTCTACGCTGGACGGGACGTGGAGCAGGACGTCGGTGTAGTTGAGGATGACCTTGATCCCGGCCTGCACCATCAGGTCGGCGACGCCCTGGGCGGCGGCCGAAGGGGTGGCGATAATGCCGATGATCTCGTCCGCCTCCGCGACGCTTTTCTCCAGCTCGTCTATGTGCTTGACGACCACGTTGCCGACGGTGCGCCCGGCCTTCTCCGGGTCGTTGTCGAAGACGTCGTGGATCACGAAGCCCCTCTTGGGCAGGATCGTGCTGCTGGCGATGGCGCTGCCCAGGTTGCCCGCCCCGACCAGCGCGATGTTGTAGGTCTGCCGGAGCCCCAGGATGCTCCGCACCGCCTCCACCAGGTCGTAGGCCTGGTAGCCGACGCCCCGCGTGCCCGAGAAACCGATGGCGTTCAGGTCCCGCCGTACCTGCACGGGGTTTATGCCGGTGAAGTCTCCCAACTCTTTACTCGAGACCGCGTCCCGGCCTTCCTCGATGAGCTGCTGGGTTACCCTGAGATACTTGGTCAGCCTGTTGGTCAGGCCCGGTTGTAGCGTAGCTCGCACCTGTCTCCTGCTCCTTGTCTACTCAAGTTAGTCGATGGTGGAAACATTGTAACAAAATGGTCCGATCTTGCAATAAAGATGCTCTTAACCGCCCACAAATCAGTAAGCAAGGTAGATTACAGCAGAGCGGAACGTCGAGTGACCGGGCTCCGCAGCCCGGCAAGCGGGTAAACCAGGCCCCTGTTATCATGGTGGTCGTGAGGTCAGGCGTCAAGTTCGACGAGGGTTCTCTCCGCGAGCGGTCTCTCCGACCGTTCCTGCCCCGGCCGCCCCTCTAGGCAGGGGTGCGTTCGGGGCGTCCACGCTCTTTGTTCGGCACTCTTTCCGCCCCTGCGGGCTGAGGGGCCAGAACCTCGACCGGGAGAAACCTTGTCAGCTTCTACAATTTCCACCACGAAACAAACGAGGTCAGCGATGGCATCTGGTCGGGAGGCCGGGATCCGGATCCGGCCAATGGACTATCTAGACCTGGACCCGGTCCGGGAGTTAAGGTCGGCGGTGCGCTGGGCGGCCGACCCGCGGGCCTTCGATCTCCTGCGGGGGATACGTCACTCCCGCTGGGCGGTGGCCGAGACTCGTGGAGGCGGGCTCGCCGGCATGGTCGGAGCCGTGCCGCTCGGCGGCATCGGGATACTGTGCCACCTCGCCGTCCACGAACGCTACCGCAGGGTGGGCCTCGGTGCGGAGCTGACCTCCTGGGCCGTCGTCTACCTCCGCTCCCGAGGCGCAGACGCGGTACGGTTGTACTCGACGCCGGAAGCCGAGAAGCTCTACCGCGCGATGGGTTTTAGAGCCGCCACGCCGCGTATCGTCTACCGTCTGGAAGGAGCGTCCCGCGGGCCGGCCTGCCGGCCGCGTTCCCGCGACGCCGGCTATCGGGCCGGCCTCCTCAAGACGAGCGACGTGCCGGAGGTCTGCGGCCTCGACCGCTGGTCTTACGGGGCAGACCGCTCGGCCCTCATATTCGCCACGCTCCGGCTGCACCCCGGCCGGGGTATCGTGGTCCGGGAAGCCAGCGGACGTGTGAAAGGCTACCTGGTCCTCAGCACCACGCCGCATGCGACCCACATCGGCCCTTTTATGGCCTCCACACCCGGCGTCGCCCGGGTCCTGCTCGCCCGCGCCCTCGAAGACCAGCGTACAACCCCCGTCGAGGTCACGGTTCCCGGCCCGCCGGAGAGCCCGGCACACGCCTTGCTCGGCGAGTTCGGCTTCACGGCCCGCCGGGACCGGCTGCGCATGGAGCTCGGCACGCCGCCCGGACCCCTTACGCCGGGCCTCGAACAATACGGGACCACAGCCTACCTGGCCACCTAGCCGGCTACGCCCGGCTACGCCCCGGAGAATGCAGGATCTCCCAATCTCCCCTTGACAGAACGGGCCCAGCCAGCCTAAAATCACATCAACTTTATTTGATATGAAAGGAGTGTGACGTGGGTGAGGACTTGAGAGGGCGGGTAAAGCGCCGGTACGCGGAGCTGGCGGTCTCCGTGGGCGATGGCGGAGGGGTTTCGTGTTGCGAGGATGCCTGCGGGTGTGGTTCAGGGGTGGCCTCACGGGTGACGGACCTGGCGGCCGGAAGCTACTCTGCCCGGGATCTCGAATCGCTTCCTGAGGATGCCGTGGGCGCCTCTCTGGGGTGTGGCAACCCCGTGGCGCTGACGACGCTCTCGCCCGGTGAGGTCGTGCTGGACCTCGGGAGCGGCGGTGGAATCGATGTACTCCTCTCTGCCCGGCGGGTGGCCCCCGGCGGGAAGGCCTACGGCCTGGACATGACCGACGAGATGCTCGCGCTGGCCCGGAGAAACCAGGAGGACTCCGGGATCGTCAACGCCGAGTTCGTCAAAGGGGAGATCGAGGCCATCCCCCTGCCCGACGAGCACGTAGACGTGGTCCTCTCAAACTGCGTCATAAACCTCTCGACCGACAAGCCGAGGGCCATCTCGGAGGCTTTCCGGGTACTCAAGCCCGGCGGCCGGCTCGCCGTCTCCGACGTGGTTTTTCTGGGGGATAGGAGCGGGTTGCCCGAGGAGGTGCTGGAGGCCGTGGAGCTCTGGACCGGATGCGTCGCCGGGGCGCTCGCCAGGGACGAGTACGAAGCGCTGCTACGGGAGACGGGCTTTGTAGAGGTCTCCGTTGAGGTCCAGAACGTCTACGAGCCGGAGGCCGTCGAGGGGCTCGGCGCGCCGGAGCAGCGGGCGGCTCTCCGCGAAATTCCGGTGGCCAGCGCCTTTATCCGGGCCACGAAGCCCGGGGGAGAGTAGCCGGTGGCCGGTAGGCGGGTCTTGGATCCCCCCCGAAAAAAGGGACGCGCCCGTGTGGAGGGAAACGCCCGGGAGCGTCGGATCGTCGCCCTCGGACGGGCGCTCTCCGATCCCATCCGAGTCGGGATGCTCGGCATGATGGCCGAGGTCTCCCGCTCGGGACGCGTCTGCTGCGGTTTGCCGGCGGACGGACAGACGCCTCCGGGCGTCTGCGTCTGCGAGTTCGAGGACACCTTCGGGTTGGGGCAGTCGCGCGTCTCCTACCACGTCAGAAAGCTCAAGGAGGCCGGCCTCGTCCGGGAGCAGAAGCGGGGCAAGTGGAGCTTCTACGCCCTCGATCATGACACCCTGAAAGACCTGCTCGACGAAACGGCCCGTTGCCTCGATGTCTCCCCCGAGAAAACCGGCCGAACGTAACCCGAGGTTTAACCTTCGTTTAACTCAGCGGCCGCGCGGCTCCTATAAACTGATCTTGATGAATGGTGTAGATAGGATGAGATTCGACGGGAGGCCCTATGAAGTACGCCCTGTTCTCTGACGTCCACTCGAACCTGCCCGCCCTCGAAGCCGTGTTGGCGGACATCGACGCCCGGGAGGACGTGGAGGCCGTCTACCACCTCGGGGACCTGGTCGGCTACGCGCCGTGGCCCAACGAGGTGGCCGGTCTTATCCGGGAGCGCCGGATACCGGGCATCGCCGGCAACTACGACTCCACGGTCGCCAACGACTACAAGCACTGCGGCTGCAAGGCCGAGAGCCCGCGCGCCGAGGAGCTCTCGCACATCAGCTACGAGTGGACCCGCGAGCACGTCTCCCAAGAGACAAAGCGCTTTCTGGGGGGGCTGCCGTTCCGGATGGACCTGAGGACCAACGGGGGGCACACCTCGAAGCCTCAGATGACGCTGGTCCACGGCACGCCCACGCTCAACACCCTCTACTGGACCGAAGACCGGCCCGACTCCTTCTGCAAAAAGATGGCCGACGCGGCGGGCCTGAAAGAGGGGGACCTTATCGCCTTCGGGCACACCCACAAGCCGTGGCAGAGGGAGGTAGAGGGGGTGCGCTTCGTCAACACCGGGTCTGTGGGCAAGCCCAAGGACGGTGACTGGCGGGCCGGCTACGCGCTGGTGGAGGCCGGTGAGGACGGGTACGCCGTGGAGTTCGTGCGCGTCGAGTACGACCTGGAGCAGGCGATGGCGGGCGTCCGGGAGAGCGAGCTTCCCGACGAGTTCGCCGACCAGCTGGAGGCCGGCGGAACTCCAGAACCATCGGAGCGGGTCGAGGTCTCGTAGAGAGGTCTCGTAGAGAGGTCTCGCAGGTCAGAGAAGGAGGAGCCATGACGGAGGAGAGAGACGAGAGAAAGATCAAGGTGCTGTTTCTGTGCACCCAGAACTCGGCGAGAAGCCAGATGGCCGAGGGTTTTCTAAGGCACTACGGGGGCGACCGGTTCGAGTCTTACAGTGCGGGCCTCGACCCGACCGACGAGATACACCCCTGCGCCGTGGAGGCTATGAGGGAGGTGGGCGTCGACATCTCCGAGCAGTACCCCAAGCGGCTCAAGACCTACATGGGCAAGGAGTCCTTCAACTACCTGGTTATCGTGTGCGCCCGGGCCGAGGAGCGGTGCCCCAAGACCTTTCCCGGCGTGGGGACGACGTTCTCGTGGACCTTCGAGGACCCCCGGCGCGAGGAGGACCTCCCCTACGACTCGATGCTGGAGAGGTTCCGGCTGGTGCGGGACCAGATAGAGCTTCGGATGAAGGAGTGGCTCGAACACCCTGAGGTGGAGATGGAGAAGTTGCGGGAAGAGCGGAACAAGGAGCGCAAGGAGCGGCTAAAGGCCCAGGAAGCCGCCCGGGGGTCTGCTTCTAGCGGGCGTTAAGCCCGACCGGGTACCGCGCCCCGCGCAAAATACGTGCCTCGTCGATAAGAGTTGGAGGAAGATTTGAACCTGCCCGAAGATCTCCGGTACGCCAAAACCCACGAGTGGGTGCGGCAAGAAGGCGACGTGGTAACCGTCGGCATAACGGATCACGCCCAGGAAGAGCTCGGCGACGTGGTCTTTGTCGAGCTGCCCGAAAAAGGCGCCGCTTTCGAGGCGGGGGAGGCGTTCGGGAGCGTAGAGTCCGTCAAGACCCTCTCGGACCTTAACGCCCCGGTCAAGGGCGAGGTGGTCGCTGTCAACGACGCGCTCTCCGACAGCCCCGAGCTCGTAAACAGCGACCCCTACGGCGAAGGCTGGATGATACAGCTCCAGGTCACGGGCGAGGGAGAGCTCATGTCGGCCGGGGAGTACGAGTCCTTTGTCGAACAGGGCGGGTAGAGAAAAACCGCCGGCGACATTGAAGACCAGCCCCCGGACGTGCCCGGGGAGCGTAGCGGCTGCCGATTCTACAGGGTGCCCCACAGCTATACCGTTTAACGTATATTTAACACCAAGTTTACTTGCCTGAAACTAAACGTTCTGGCGTATGCCCTATCATCTTGCCCTGGTAGGGAACGCTTGGTTTCCCTGTTTAGGCAAGTTGAGAGGAGCGTGAACTTGAGGGCAACTGTGCGTTGGAGGTTTCTCGGGGTTGGCTTTGTCTTTGCCCTGCTGGTTGGCCTGGCGGGGTGCGGCGGGCAGGCCGGTGAGGACGACCCCGGCGAGGCCGGAGAGGGAGGCGGCGACGGCGGAAGCGCCGAGATGGCCGGGAGCATAGACGGCGCGGGCGCTACCTTCCCGGCCCCGCTCTACAACGAGATTTTCGCGGCGCTCGCCGAAGAGGGCGGGCCGCAGGTAAACTACCAGTCGGTGGGCTCGGGCTCGGGCATCGAGCAGTACATCCAGGGAACGGTTGACTTCGGCGCCACCGACGGCCCGATGACCGACGAGGAGTTGGAACAGGTAGATGTCGAGACCCTGCACGTGGCCGTTGTCGGCGGGCCGGTCGTCCCGACCTATAACCTCCCCGGGGTGGACGAGTTGAACCTCACGGGCGAGGTGCTGGCGGACATCTACCTGGGCAACATCACGGAGTGGAATGACGAGGCCATCACGGATCTGAACCCCGACGCTGACCTGCCGGATGCTCCTATCCAGGTTGTACACCGCTCGGACGGCTCGGGCACCACGTTTATCTGGGTGGACTACCTCGCGGCGGTGAGCGAAGAGTGGGCCGAAGACGTTGGCTCCGCCACGGATGTCTCCTGGCCCACCGGCTCCGGCGGCGATGGCAACGAGGGCGTCGCGGCCCAGGTGCAGCAGACGGAGAACTCCATCGGCTACAACGAGCTCTCCTACGCCGAGGAGAACGACATCCCGCACGCCCGCGTCGCGGACTCCGCGGACGGCCCGTTCGTCAAGGGCAGTCTTGAAAGCGCCGAGGCGGCCATCGCCTCCGTCGATGCCCCGGAGGATCTGCGGGTCTCCGTGTCGGGCGAGAACATCACCGAAGGCCCCGACGGCGAAGAGGCGTTCCCGATCACGGGCTTGACCTGGCTCCTGATCCGGCAGGAGATGGACGACCTCTCCACCTGCATGGCTGTGGCCGAGGCCGCCTGGTTCGCCACCCACGACGGCCAGGAGTTCGCCCCGCCGAACTACGTGCCCATCGGCGGCGAGACGCTGGAGCGGAGCGAGGAGATGATCCAGAGCATGGAAGCTCAGGGCGAGACCTGCTACCAGGGTGAGGTGGGCGAAGAGTAGAGGCGCTTAAACTCTTTGTTAAATCAGGCACTTTATGGAGGGGAGCCCTTTCGGGGCTCTCCTCCCTGGCATAGAATGTGCGCGGCGCGGCTGGCCGCGGTAGAAGGGCGAGGTGAGAACGAGGTGACGGGTTTGGAGCGGCTATGTTGAACATGTTGAGCGCGATGCTGGGCCGGACTACCATAGTCAAGGAGGCCCGGCGGGGAAACGTCGGGGACATTATCTACCGGGTGCTGGCCTACGCGTTTGGCCTGTCCTTTCTATTCCTGACGCTCTGGATCATCTTCGAGCTCGCCTACCAGGCCATACCCGCCTTCCAGGAGTTCGGGTTCGAGTTCTTCTGGAGCACGACCTGGGACCCGGTCGCGGGTCAGTTCGGAGCCTTGCCGGCCATCCAGGGCACGCTCGTCACGGCGTTTATAGCCATGGCGCTGGCCGGGCCCATAGGGATCGGGATCGCGGCCTTCCTGGTGGAGATAGCGCCGCGGCGGGTAGACCGGGTCGTGGGCTTCCTGGTCGAGATGCTGGCGGCCATCCCGTCGGTGGTGTACGGGTTGTGGGGCATATTCGTCCTGGCGCCCTTCCTGCGGACCTACGTGGAGCCGTGGCTCATCCCGGCCGTTGGCTGGCTCCCCTTTTTCAGCGGCCCCTTCCGAGGGTACAGCGTCTTCACCGCGAGCCTGGTGCTCACCATAATGATCCTGCCGACGGTGGCGGCGATCTCGCGCAATGTCCTGCGGGCGGTGCCCATGGAGCAGCGCGAGGCGATGCTGGCGCTCGGCTCCACCCGCTGGGAGATGTTCAGCCAGGCGGTGTTGCCCTACGCCAAGGGCGGCATTATCGGGGCGCTGGCACTGGCGCTGGGCCGGGCCGCCGGGGAGACGATGGCGGTCACCATCATTATCGGGAACGCCCGGCGGATCTTCGAGAGCGTCTTCGAGCAGGGCGTGACCATGGCGAGCATCATCGCCGCCAACTTCACCGACGCCAGCGGCGCGCTCTACCGGCCGTCGCTGTTCCTGGTCGGCTTTACGCTCTTCCTGATTACCTTCACCATCAACGTTATAGCTCGGTTGCTCATCAAGGCCACCTCTTCGGGGCCTGAAGGAGGTGTGTAATGGCTTCTGGCTCGCTGAACAGCAACCTGTCCGGCAACTACCGGCGGCGTAAAACCGTGGACAAAGTGATGACGGTCATCGCCTATCTGTGCGCCGCGATAGCCATTGTCGCCCTGACCCTGGTCATCATCTACGTCGTCGCCCGGGGCATCAACGTCTGGAGACCGGCCTTCTTCACCGAGAACACCGCGCTCTTCGGCGATGGCGGCGGCATCTACAACGCCATGTACGGCACGGCCATGCTGGTGTTGCTGTCCATGGCGATCGGCGTGCCCGTCGGGATCATGGCCGGCATCTACCTGGCCGAGTTCGGCGACAACCGGCTCGGGGACTTTATCCGTTTCGTCGCCGACACGATGGCTGGGATACCCTCCATCGTGGTGGGTTTGTTTGTCTACGGCGCGCTCGTGCTGATCATGGGCTGGAACGCCTTTGCCGGGGCCTGCGCCCTGGCGATCTTGATGCTCCCGGTTATCTCCCGGACCACCGAGGGGATCGTACGAATGGTCCCGGGCGAGCTTCGCGAGGCCTCCCTGGCCCTGGGGCTGCCGCAGTGGAAGACCATGCTCCGGATCGTCCTGCCCACGGCGGCGGCGGGCATAATCACCGGGGTGTTCCTCTCTGTGGCCCGGGCGGCGGGCGAGACGGCCCCGCTCATCTTTACCATCCTGGGCAGCAACTTCTTCAACACAAACCCGTTCGAGGGGGCGATGGCCGCCGTGTCGCTGTACGTGTACCAGGCTTCCTCCAGCCCGTACGAGGCGGTGCAGGAGGCCGCGTGGGGCGCGGCCCTGGTGCTCATGTTGTTTGTCCTGGTGTTGAACTTTATAGCCCGCGCCATAGCCCTGCGCCAGAAGGTCTAGCCGGTAGTGTACGAGAGCAAAGGAGCGAGATAGTCTATGGAACGAAACAAGACCCGGGCAGATAACCAGCCGAGCGGCTCCCACGAGGACCCGCGCCTGGAGAGCCAGCCGGGGAACCGGGACGGCCAGCAGAAACCCGCCGGGGCCCAGGGGCAGACCTCTGGGGCCTCGGGCGCCCAGGCGCAGTCTATGGAGGTGCAAGGGCTCAACTGCTTCTACGGCGGCTTCAAGGCTGTAACGGACGTGGACATGACGATCCGGCCGAACAAGATCACGGCCCTCATCGGCCCCTCCGGTTGCGGCAAGAGCACCTTCCTGCGCGCCCTGAACCGGATGCACGAGGTCACCCGGGGCGGGAGGATCGAGGGCAAGGTGCTCCTCGACGGCGAGGACATCTACGCCCCGAACGTGGACCCCGTGCAGGTGCGCCGCAAGATCGGGATGGTCTTCCAGAAGCCGAACCCGTTCCCGACGATGACCATCTACGACAACGTGGTCGCGGGCCTGAAGCTGGCCGGCAGCCACAAGAAGAGCGAGCTGGACGACATCGTCGAGGATAAGCTCCGCCAGGCGGCCCTCTGGGACGAGGTCAAGGACAAGCTCAGCGCCGGCGGCACCGACCTCTCCGGCGGCCAGCAGCAGCGGCTGTGCATCGCCCGGACGCTCGCGGTGGAGCCGGAGGTGATCCTGCTCGACGAGCCGGCGAGCGCCCTGGACCCGATGTCCTCGATGAAGATCGAGGACGCCATGCAGGACCTGAAAAAGCGCTACACCCTGATCATCGTGACGCACAACATGCAGCAGGCCTCCCGGTCCTCGGACTACACGGGCTTTTTCTACATCGAGGCCATGGGCGAGCCCGGCCAGCTCTGGGAGTTCGGCGAGACGGAGCAGATCTTCTCCAACCCCGAGCGCCAGCAGACCGAGGATTACGTTACCGGCAAGATGGGCTAGCGTGTCGCGGGCGTTTTTCCAGAAGGAGCTCGAAGGCCTCACGGACGAGGTCCTCGACCTCGGCGGCGAGGTCGAGGAGGCCCTGTCCCTCATGGTCCAGGCGATGGAGGGCAACGACCCTGCCGTAGCCGGGCAGGTCGTCGGCCGGGACGCCGGCTACAAGGAGCGGGGGATAGAGTTGGACCGGGAGTGCATGATCCTCCAGGCCCGCCAGGCCCCGGTCGCCCGCGACCTGCGCCTGCTCTACACGCTCCAGGCCCTCACGAACCACCTGGTGCGGGCCGGCACGCTCACCGAACACGTCTGCCAGGCCATAAGCGAGACCGCCGGTTGCGAGCGGGATGAGGAACTGGCGGCGACCCTGCTGGAGATGGCCCGGACCGCCCGCAACCTCTTCCACCGGGGGATGGAGATCTTCAAGGCCCACGACGCCGAGAGCGCCCGCAATCTGCAGGCCGACGACGACAAGGTAGACCTCCTCTACTCGGAGGCTATCAACCTGATCGCCAACCCCTCCTCCGACGGCGGGGGTGCTCCCGAGTGGCGGATGCGGGCCGCCCTGATGGTCCACTACCTGGAGCGCATCGCCGACCACGGCGTGAGCATCGGCGGGCGCACCGTCTTCCTCGTCACCGGCGAGCGCATCGAGAGCGCCATGCAACAGTACCTGAACCGCGAGCTGGGAGACGAGTGAGGCTGCCCGGGGCAAGCCTCCGGAAGAGGGTCTCCGCATCGTAGACGTAGCCGTGATAGGCGGGGGCCAGGCGGCGTTGGCCGTCGGGTACTACCTGCACCGGACAGGACTATCCTTCGCCATCCTGGACGAGAGCGACGCGCCCGGCGGGGCCTGGCGGCGCATGTGGGACTCGCTGCACGCCTTCTCGCCGCCGCGGTACAGCTCGCTGCCGGGGCGGCTGATGCCCGGCGGCGTCGAAGAGCACCCGCACCGCGACGCGGTCGTGGACTACCTGGCCTCTTACGAGGAGCGTTACGAGCTGCCCGTACAGCGGCCGGTGCGCGTCGAGGCCGTGCGGCGGGAGGATGACCGGCTCTTGGTGAAGGCCGGCCCCGCCCGGCTGCCCGCCCGCGCGGTGGTGAGCGCCACCGGAACCTGGACCCGGCCGCACGTTCCAGACTATCCGGGATGCGAGGCATTTCAGGGGGACAAGGCTCACACCATAGACTACGACCACCCCGAGCCGTACCGGGATAAGCGGGTGCTGGTTGTGGGCGGGGGCAACTCGGGGGCCCAGATCCTGGCGGAGGTCTCGAAGGTGGCCGACACCACCTGGGTGACGCCGGAGAAGCCGGAGTTCCTGCCCGACGACGTGGACGGCCGGGTGCTCTTCGAACGGGCCACCGAGCTGTACAAGGCCCGCCGCGAGGGACGCGAGGAGGAGGTCGGGGAGATAGACCTCGCCAAAATTGTCATGGTCCCGCCGGTCAAGGAGGCCCGCGAGCGCGGGGTCCTGGAGAGCGTGAGGCCCTTTGTGCGTTTTACGGAAGAGGGCGTGGTGTGGCCGGACGGCGCGGAGAGCCCGGTGGACGCGGTGATCTGGTGCACCGGATTCCGCCCGGCGCTCTCGCACCTGGAACCGCTGGGCGTGCTGGGCCGGAACGGACGGATAGAAACGGACGGCACCCGCTCGGTGGAGGAGCCGCGGCTGTGGCTCGTCGGCTACGGCGACTGGACCGGCTTTGCCTCGGCGACCCTGCTCGGCGTCGGCCGCACCGCCCGCTCGACGGTCGAGGAGATAGAGGGAGCGCTGGAGCAGGACGGCCGCGAGGAGCGCCGCTCCAGCGCGTAGAGCGTCCGTAGGCGAACAAACCTGAGAAACCGGAGGGGGAACAACGAACATGAAGCTACTTGTGATCGGGGGCAGCGACGCGGGGATCAGCGCCGCGCTGCGGGCCCGGGAGCTGGACCCGGAGGCCGAGGTCGCGCTCGTGGTGGCCGACGCCTACCCGAACTACAGCATCTGCGGGCTGCCGTTCTACTTGAGCGGCGAGGTGGAGGACTACCGGGACCTGGCCCACCGCTCGGCGGAGGACATCGAGGCCGAGGGCGTCCGGCTGCTTACGAACCACACCGCCCGCTCGGTGAACCCGGGGTCGAAGACCGTGGAGGTGACGGACCGGAGCGGCGCGATGAAGGAGCTGTCCTACGACCGGCTCGTTATCGGGACCGGGGCGGCCCCGGCCCGGCCGGACATCGCCGGCCTCGACGCGCCGGGGGTGTACTTCCTGCACTCCATGGACGACTGCTTCCGGCTGCGCCGCCGGCTTACGGAGGGCGACGTGCGCTCGGCCGTCATCGTCGGCGGGGGATACATCGGCCTGGAGATGGCCGACGCCCTGACGCTGCGCGGGATTCAGGTGACCATAGCCGGCCGGGCCGCCACCATGCTGCCGACAGTGGAGGCTTCGTTCGGGGGCCGCATCGAGGACGAGCTGCGCGGACGCGGCGTGGAGGTCTTCGGCGGGACGAGCATAGAGGCCGTAGAGGTTGGAGACCTTCACGACGGCAACCGCGGCGGGCTCACCGTCACCGGGTCCTCCGGTTTCCGGCGGAGCGCGGACCTGGTGCTGGTCGCCGCTGGCGTCGATCCCGTGACCGGGCTGGCGGAGGACTGCGGGGCGGAGACGGGGATCCGGGGCGCGATCCGGGTGAACCGCCGGATGGAGACCGGGGCGCCGGACGTCTACGCCGCCGGGGACTGCGTCGAGACCTGGCACCGGCTCCGGGGGCGCTACGATTACCTGCCGCTCGGCACCACCGCCCACAAGCAGGGCCGGGTCGCCGGGGAAAATGCCGCCGGCGGCGACCGGGAGTTCGCCGGTTCTCTCGGCACCCAGGTCGTTAAGGTCTTTGAGCTCGTCGCCGCCCGGACGGGCCTGCTGGAGGGTGAGGCGCGGGAGGAAGGCTTCGACCCGATGACCGTCGAGATAGAGGGCTGGGACCACAAGCAGTACTATCCCGGCGCCCGCAGGCTCGGGGTACGGGTCACCGGCGACCGGGAGAGCGGGCGGCTGCTGGGGGCCCAGATTCTGGGTAGTTGGCGCTCGGAGATCTCCAAGCGCGTGGACGTCTTCGCCGCGGCGCTCTACCACGGGATGCTCGTAGAGAGCTTGAGCGACCTGGACCTCAGCTACACGCCGCCAGTCAGCAGCCCCTGGGACCCCGTGCAGGCCGCCGCCCAGGAGTGGGAGAAGGAGCTGCGGCGCACGTCAACCAGGTCCGGCGGCCACCCAGCGGAGAGCGCCCGGGTTTAACCATCCGCCTAGCAATATTCTGCTACAATCTACGGGCAGCTATCTCTTGCAGGTTGGTGGTTTCTCTTGAGGCTCACGCAGAAGAGCAAGTACGCGGCCCGGGCGCTGGTCGAGCTGGCGCTCAACGAGCGCGGCGCCCCGCTCGGGGTCGCCGAGGTCGCCCGGCGCCAGCACATCCCCGAGCGCTTTCTGGAGCAGATCTTCTGCGACCTGCGCCGGGCGGGCGTGCTCGAAAGCCGCCGCGGGGCGCACGGCGGCTACTACTTCGCCATGCCGCCCGAGGAGATCACCGTCCTGGACATCGTGGAGATCCTGGACGGCGAGGTCCGCCCGGCCCGGTGCAGCGCGGGCGGCGTGTGCTACATCAAGGACGCCCCGCTGTGCGTTACCAGCAAGGTCTGGGACGAGGCGCGCGAGGCCCTCGAAGCGGTATTCGGGCGCTACAGCGTCGCCCAGCTCGCCGAGGCCGAGCGCGAGAGCCGCGCCAACCACGAGACCACCGCCCCGGTGGGCTGACAGCCTCCCCACGGAGCTGGCCGATCCGCGAGAACTGAGCTCCTACCTCTCCGACCGTACGGCCCTGGCCGAGACTCGCCTGGACATCGGCGATAGGACCTACCGCCTCGTACACCCCGCCTCGGCGGAGGCCCTTATAGACGAGGCGGACTTCGAACGTGACGAGCGACTCCCCTACTGGGCCGAGGTGTGGCCGAGCGCTATAGCCCTGGCCCGACACCTCTCCACGCTGGACCTCGACGGCCGGCGCGTCGTGGAGCTCGGGTGCGGCGTGGGCCTGCCGACCCTCGTGGCCCTGGAGCGCGGCGCGCGGGTGCTGGCGACCGACCACTACGACGCCGCCCTGCACTTTGCCCGCCACAACGCCCGGACCAACACGGGCCGCGAGCCGGAGACCATCCCTCTGGACTGGCACGCGCCGGTCGGCGAGGCTGTCGAGGGCAGCGGGCTCGTGGGGCGCTTCGACCGCG
The DNA here is from genome assembly GCA_004563715.1 of Actinomycetota bacterium. GTDB lineage: Bacteria > Actinomycetota > Rubrobacteria > Rubrobacterales > Rubrobacteraceae > SIRX01. The sequence continues at coordinate 13,905 of SIRX01000173.1, forward strand.
TCATCGCCGCCGACGTGCTCTACGAGCTACGCCACGCGCCGGCGCTGGCAAGGCTTATACCGGCCCTCCTCGCCCCGGGTGGAGAAGTCCTCATCGCCGATCCCCGGCGTAAAGATACGCCGGTTTTCCTGGAGCAGATGGAAGCCCGGGGCTTCCGTCGCTCGGAGGAGGGCGTGGGCGTTCGGCAGGGCGAGAGGGACGTCGAGGTCCTGATACACCGCCTGTGGCTCGCGCCTGTTTAGGGGCTTTCGCGAGAAAAAGAGGGTGCGGAGACCACCGGCGGGTACTGCTATACTCTTTTAGCAGTGCTTCTGGATTCGTTAAATCCTACGCAGCGAGAGGCTGTTGAGAACACCGAGGGGCCGTTGCTCGTGCTCGCCGGGGCCGGCAGCGGAAAGACCCGCGTGCTCACGCACCGGATCGCCTACATCATAGATCAGGGTCTCGCCGCCCCGGATGAGATCTTGGCGATCACGTTCACCAATAAGGCCGCCGCCGAGATGAAGGACCGGGTGGCGCTGCTCGTGGGGCCGGAGTCGCGCAAGATGTGGGTCTCCACCTTCCACGCCTTCTGCGCCCGCCTCCTGCGGGTCCACGCCGAGAAGCTCGGCTACAAGCGGGAGTTCACCATCTACGACGGCGCGGACCAGGTGCGGCTCGTCAAGCGCTGCATCGTGGAGCTGGGTAAGGACCCCAAGCGCTTCAACCCGCGCTCTTTCCAGGCCCAGATCTCCGACGCGAAGAACCGCCTGATGAGCCCCGACGATTACCTGCGCACTACCGAAGGGTACATCGCCGAGAACGTCGCCGAGGTCTACCACCTCTACCAGGAGCGGCTCTACGAGAACAACGCGATGGACTTCGACGACCTCATAATGCAGACGGTCGCGCTCATGGAGCTTTTTCCGGAGGTCCGCGAGCGCTACCAGCAGCGCTTCAAGTACATCCACGTGGACGAGTACCAGGACACCAACCACGCCCAGTACCGGCTCGTGAACGTACTGGCGGCGGCGCACCGCAACCTGTGCGCGGTCGGCGATGATGATCAGAGCGTCTACGGGTGGCGCGGGGCGGACGTGCGCAACATCCTGGACTTCGAGCGGGACTACCCGGAGGCGAAGGTCGTCAAGCTGGAGCAGAACTACCGCTCGACGCAGAAGATCCTGAACGCCGCGAACGCGGTGGTGGCGAACAACGTCTCGCGCAAGGCGAAGGCGCTGTGGACGGCGGGCGAGGAGGGCGAGAACATCCGGGTGTTTACCGCCTCGGACGAGTACGCCGAGGCGCGCTTTGTGGTCTCGGAGATCGAACGCCTGACGGACGCGGGCGCGGCCCTGCGGGACGTCGCGGTCTTCTACCGGACGAACGCCCAGAGCCGGGCGCTGGAGGACGTGCTGGTGCGGGAGGGGATACCCTACGAGGTCGTCGGCGGGGTGAGGTTCTACGAGCGGGCGGAGATCAAGGACGCCATGGCCTACCTCGCCGTGATCGCCAACCCCGCCGACTCGGGCTCCCTGGAGCGGATCGTGAACGTGCCCAAACGGGGGCTCGGCGCGACCTCGGTGGCGAAGCTCCAGGACCACGCCCGCAGAAACGGTGTCTCCCTGTACGACGCGCTCGCCGAAGCCGCCGAGGCGGGGCTCACGGGCAAGGCGCAGAAGGCGTGCCGCGCGGTGCGGGACCTCTTCGAGGGTTGGCGGGTCGCCGCCCGGGAGGTGGCGCCGACGGAGCTTGTCGGGGCGGTGCTGGACGAGTCGGGCTACCGGGCGGAGCTGGCCGCGGAGCGGACGGTCGAGGCCGAGGGCCGCCTGGAGAACCTGGAGGAGCTCATAAACGCGGCCCGCGAGTACGAGCGGGTCGAGCCGGAGCCGACGCTCGAAGGCTTTCTGCAGGAGCAGACGCTCTACTCCGAGGCGGACAAGGTCGGCAGCGGCGGCAGCGTCACGCTCATGACGCTCCACAACGCCAAGGGCCTGGAGTTCGGGCACGTCTTCATCGTCGGGATGGAGGAGGGGACCTTCCCGCACGCCCGCTCTCTCGACGAGCAGAACCTGGAGGAAGAGCGGCGGCTGTGCTACGTGGGGATCACGCGGGCCATGAGGTCGCTCACCCTCTCCTACGCGAAGCTGAGATCGAGCTGGGGAGAGCGGGAGTTCCGGATCCCCTCGCGCTTCCTCGCGGAGATCCCGGAGGAGTTCAAGGCGGGCACCCTGCCCGGCGGCTTTGCCGGAGGCTCCGGCCGCGGCGGCTGGGGCGGCGCGCTGCCGCGCCGGAGCGAGCCCGAAAGGGCGGTCGCTGCGGGGACCCCGTTTCGGACGGGCGAGAAGGTGCGGCACGCGAAGTTCGGGGTGGGAGAGGTCGTGGAGGCCGGGGCCGGCAAGGTCGTCGTGCGGTTCGGGGCGGAGGAGAAGACCCTCGTGCCCGAGATAGCACCTTTGAGCCGGGTTTGAGGCAGTTTGCAGGAAAAGGGCCCGTAATAAAAAGAGCCGGGTTCCCGGGTGACGAAGGAGCCCGGGACGAGTTCGCTGGCCGGGCTCCTTCAGGCTGAGTTCAGAGGCTCCGGCTTCGCTATCGTTCGTCAGGACGGCCCGCATGTGCTCTCCCTGTGGTTAGGTACAATATCCACATAGCTTTCGGGAGAGTCGGGTGGTTCCGAGAGGTTTCCACGAGGCTTACCCTCAAGGCGAAAACGCTTTAGATATGCGGTATGGAGGTATGAATGGCGCACGTCTACGTTACGGGGCACAAAAACCCGGATACGGACAGCATAGCCTCGGCCATCGGTTACGCCGAGCTGAAAAACCTCTTGGACCCGGACAACTTCTATGCTCCGGCCCGGCTCGGGGAGGTCAACGCCCAGACCGGCTGGGCGCTGGAGAAGAGCGGGGCCAAGCCTCCGAAGCTCATCAGCCACATCAAGCTGCGGGTAAAGGACGTGATGAGCGACGACATCGCGGTGGCGGGGAAGAACGATCCGCTCCGGAACGTGGGCACCATGATGGCCAGGAGCAACATAAGCCAGGTGCCCATAGTAGACGACGACGGCTCGCTCATCGGCCTCATCTCCGAGAGGAACCTGGCGCGCATGTACATCCGGGAGTCCCGGGAGGCTTCCACGTTCGCCGAGAGCCCGGTGCCGGTAAGCTCGATGGTGGAGGTGCTGGAAGGCGAGATGGTCGTCGGCGAGGACAAGCAGATCTCCGGTAAGCTCTGGGTGATCTCGATGAACGTGGACTCGATGGGCCAGGCCATGGAACCGGGGGACGTCATGGTCATCGGGGACCGCAAGGAGGCCCAGCTGCGGGCCATAGAGCTCGGGGCCGGGGTCATAGTGATCTCCAACGGCATCTGTCCCGACGACGAGGTCCTGGAGACGGCCCGGCAGGGGGGAACGGCGATCGTGCTCTCCCCGCTCGACTCCTACGTGACCAGCCGCATGATACAGCTCGCGGTCCCGTGCTGGGAGGTCATGAGCGAGAACCCGCTTACGGTAAAGCCCAACGACTTCATCACCGACATAACGGAGCAGGTTATGGATGTCCACTACCGCGCGGCCATCGCCGTGGACGAGGACAACGTGCCACTGGGCGTCATCACCCGCACGGACCTCCTGAACCCCGAGCCGCGCAAGGTGCTGCTCGTGGACCACGCCGAGGTTGGCCAGAGCGTCGCCGGCGTCGAGAAGGCGCAGGTGGTGGAGATCCTGGACCACCACCACATCGGCGACATAGAGACCAGCACCCCGATCCCGGCCACCTTCGACCCCGTGGGCTCGACGGCCACCCTCATCTTGGAGCGCTACCGGATGAACGGCCTGGAGCCGGAGCGGTCTACCGCCACGATGCTGCTGGCCGCCGTGCTGTCGGACACGGTGGTCCTGAACTCCCCCACGACGACCGGCCGGGACCGCGAGGTCGTGGAGTACCTGGAGGGCCTGCTCGGCCTCGACGCGGAGGAGTTCGGCATGGAGATGTTCGAGGCCTCCTCGGACGTTACGGACCTCACCGCGGAAGAGGTGGTGAACCGCGACGCCAAGGAGTACGCTACCTCCTCGGGCGAAAAGATGAGCATCTCCCAGGTCGAGACGGTCGGGGACGCCCTGCTGGAGCGCAAGGACGAGTTGGTCGAGGCCCTGGAGACCAAGCGCGCGGAGAACGGCTACATATTCGCCGCCCTCATGGTTACGGACATTATCGAGGGCGGTACGGAGCTTTTGTGCGCGGGCGATTGCACCCGGGTGGCCCGCGCCTTCGACGCCCGCGCCGCGAACGACGTCATAGACCTCCCCGGCGTGATGAGCCGCAAAAAGCAGGTGGCCCCCAAACTCCTCGCGGTCCTGTAGCAACTTGGCGCGCTTGCTCGACGGTAAGGCGGCGGCCGCGGAGGTCCGCGCCGAGGTCGCTGAAGGGGTCGCGGAGCTCGCCGCGGAGGGGCGGCCGGTGCGCCTGGACGTGGTCCTGGTCGGCGACGACCCGGCCTCCGTTACCTACGTCCGCAACAAGCAGGCCGACTCGGCCGAGGCCGGCATCGAGTCCCGGGCGCACCGCTTCCCGGATTCCGTCTCCCAGAAAGAACTGGTCGCGCTCGTGGAGAAGCTCAACGGGGACGCCGCCGTCTCGGGCTTCTTTATCCAGCTCCCGCTCCCCGGCGGGCTCGACTCGCTGGACCTGATCTCCCGCATCGAGCCCGCCAAGGACGTGGACGGCCTGAGCCCTCAAAGCGCCGGGCGGCTGGCGGTCGGCCTGCCGAGCCTCCTGCCCTGCACGCCCCACGGCATCGTGCAGTTGCTCCGGCGCAACGGTATAGAGCTCGAAGGCCGGGAGGCCGTGGTGCTCGGCCGCTCCAACCTCGTCGGCAAGCCTTTGGCCCAGCTCCTCTTGCGGGAGAACGCCACCGTCACGGTCTGCCACTCGCGCACCCGCGGCCTGGCGGAGGTGGCGCGCCGGGCGGACGTGCTCGTCGCGGCCATCGGCCGGCGGGAGCTGGTCGGGGCGGAGCACGTCAAAGAGGACGCGGTCGTCGTGGACGTGGGCATCCACCGCAGGGGGGACGGCGGACTGACCGGGGACGTGAGGTTCGAGGAGGTGGAGCGGAAGGCGGCCTGGATCTCGCCGGTCCCCGGCGGCGTCGGCCCGATGACCCGGGCGATGCTCCTCTACAATACCCTCCAGGCGGCCCGCTCGGCCGCCGGTGGGTAATATACTTGGTCCATGAACGGGGCCGAAAAGTTGCGGGTCGTGGCTTTCGGGGGCGGGACGGGGTTGCCCGTGCTGCTACGGGGCCTGCGGGACCGGGTCGGGAGCCTAACGGCGGTGGTGACGGTCGCCGACGACGGGGGCTCCAGCGGCCGGCTGCGCCAGGAGCTCGGGGTGGCCCCGCCGGGCGACGTGCGCAACTGTCTGGTCGCCCTCGCCGGCCGCCAACGGCTCGCGGAGGTCTTCAACTACCGCTTCGGGGCCGGAGACCTCTCGGACCACACCGTCGGCAACATCATCATCGCGGCGCTGGCGGACATGGCCGGCGGGTTCTGCGAGGGCGTGGAGCAGGCCGCCCGCTTTCTGCGGACCAGGGGCGAGGTCTACCCGGCGGCCACCGAGAGCCTCACGCTCGTGGTCCGCTACGCCGACGGCACGATTACCCGGGGCGAGTCGGTCGTGCGCGAGGTCGGCAAGAAAGTGGTGGACGTCTCGGTCGAGCCCGAGGGCGCGGTGGCTCCACCCGGCGTGATCGAGGCCGTGGAAAAGGCCGACGTGGTCGTCCTGAGCGCCGGGAGCCTGTTCACCAGCACGGTCCCGGCCTTGCTCGGCGGGGGGGTGCACGAGGCGCTGGGCGCGTTCTCCGGTCCCGTGCTCTACGTCGCCAACGTTATGACCCAACCGGGTGAGACGGACGGGTACACCGTCTCCGATCACCTGCGGGCCATCGCGGATCACGCGGTCCTCCCCACGGACGTGCTGGTTCACTCCGGCGAGCTGCCGTCTGAGTTGGTGGGACGCTACGCCGCGGAGGGGGCGGCGCCCGTCGCGCTCGACCGGGAGGTTGTGGAGGCACTGGGAATCCGGTTGCGGGAGGCGGATCTGCTCTCCCAGGACTTCGGGGCCGGGGTGCGCCACGATCCCGGGCGGCTCGCGGAGGAGGTGTGCGAGGCTGCCCTCGTTCGCCTCTGAGGTCCGCCGGCAGCTCGCCTCCGAGTCCGCATCCGGGCACCGGCGAACCCACCGCGCCGAGTTGGCCGGTCTCGTTGACGCCGCCGGGAGCCGGGACGGGACGGGGGTCACGCTGCGGACCCGCAGCGCGGCGGTCGCCCGGTCGGCCCTGCGGCTCTGGCGGCGGGAGTTCGGCCTGGAGCCCCGGCTCTCTCCCGCCGTAACGGACAGCTTCGGCCACGCCCGCTACACGGTGCGGGTCGAGGGGGACGAGGCGCTCCGGGCCGCCGGCGAGCTGGAGGCGGTGCGCGGCTCGCGGAGCCTGGCCGACCGTACCGCTTACCTGCGGGGCTTTTTCCAGGGGGCGGGCTCGGTGGTCCGGCCGGGAACCGGCCACCACCTGGAGTTCGTTCACCGCGAGGAGGAGGTGGTCCGGCGGGTCGCCGAGTTCTCCCGGGCGCCGCTCAAGGTCACCCGGCGCCGTAACCGTTGGGTAGCCTACACCAAGAGCGCCGACGGGGTGACGACCCTGCTCTCCCAGATGGGACTGGACGAGGCCGTGCTGGAGTACGAGGCCCGGGCCGTCCTGGGCGAGGCCAAGGCCAACGCCAACCGGGTCACCAACTTCGACGCGGCGAACGCCGGCCGGACCGCCCGGGCCGCCGCCCGGCAGCAAGAGGCGCTGGAGAAGCTCGACCCGGACGGGCTGCCCGCCGCCCTGCGGGAGATGCTGGAGCTCCGCCTCGAACACCCCGACGCCTCGCTCGCGGAGCTGGCCCGGCTCGGGGAGATCAGCAAGAGCGCGGCCAACCACCGCCTCCGGCGGCTCGTGATCCTGGCCGAGTCGAATTTATCCCGGGATTCCTCCGGGGGCTGTTAAACACCCGGCTTTTCGGGCACAATAAGAGCGCGTTGACGAGTAACCAACAGAGGAGGGATTCGTGGCAGTACGAGTAGGTGTCAACGGCTTTGGCCGCATCGGAATGCTGTTCACCAAAGCCGCCGTCCAGCGGGGCGACATCGAGGTGGTCGCCGTAAACGACCTCGCGCCGATGGAGAGCCTGGCGTTGCTGTTCCAGCGTGACTCCACCCACGGCATTTGGGACGAGGAAGTCAGCGTGAGCGACAACATCTTGCGGGTCGGCGACCGCGAGATAAAGACCTTCAACGAGACAGACCCCGCGAATATTCCGTGGGGCGACGTGGGCGCGGACATCGTCGTCGAGTCCACCGGCGTCTTCACCAAGCGGGACCCGGCCGCCGGCCACCTCGACGGCGGCGCCAAGAAGGTCATCATCTCCGCCCCGTCCGGCGACGCCGACGCCACCTTCGTCTACAAAGTCAACCACGAGGACTACGACCCCGACAGCCACGCCGTCGTCTCGAACGCGAGCTGCACCACCAACTGCATCATCCCGCTGGTGAAGGTGTTGCAGGAGAACTTCGGCATCGAGAGCGGCTACATGACCACCGTTCACGCCTACACCAACGACCAGAGCCTCCTGGACGCGGCCCACAAGGACCCCCGGCGCGCCAGGTCGGCCCCCAACAACATCGTTCCCACCTCCACGGGCGCCGCGCGGACGGCTGGCGTGATCTACCCGGAGCTCCAGGGCAAGGTTGACGGGATGGCGATGCGCGTCCCGGTCATCGACGGCTCGATAACCGACTTCGTGGCCCAGGTCTCCCAGGAAACGTCGGCGGACGAGGTCAACGAGGCCTTCCGGAGCGCCGCCGGGGGCGACCTCTCGGGCGTCCTGGAGTACTCCGAAGCCCCGCTGGTCTCCAGCGACATCATCGGCAACCCGGCGAGCTGCGTCTTCGACTCGCAGCTGACGATGGCCAGCGGCCGGACGGTCAAGGTCCTCGGCTGGTACGACAACGAGTGGGGATACTCGATGCGCACCTGCGACCTGGCCGCTTTTATGGGCGAGAAGCTGTAGGTCGCGCCTGTAAGCAGTGTCTCCAGGCGGCACAACGGGTCCGGGGGTGTTTCCGCCCCCGGGCCTAACCTTTTAGAGGGAGGAGCGATGAACAAGCGGAGCGTCAGAGACCTCGACCTGCGAGACAAGCGGGTGCTCGTGCGCGTCGACTTCAACGTGCCGATAAAAGACGGCGCGGTGACCGACGACACCCGGATAGAGCGGGCGTTGCCCAACATCCGGTACCTGTTGTCGGAAGGAGCGAAGCCGATACTGATCTCACACCTCGGGCGTCCCAAGGGGGAGCCCAACCCCCAGTACGCGATGGACCCGGTGGCGAAGCGGCTGGAGCAGTTGCTGGGCGAGCCGGTATTGAAGCTGGACGCCGCCGTCGGCCCGGAGGTCGAGGAGGCCGTAGAGAACTGGGACGGTGCGGGCGTCGTCCTGTTGGAGAACTCGCGGTTCTACCCCGGCGAGACCAAGAACGACCCGGAGCTCTCCGACGGGCTGGCCGCGCTGGCCGACCTCTACGTAAACGACGCCTTCGGCGCGGCCCACCGGGCGCACGCCACCACCGTCGGGGTCGCCGAGCGGCTCCCGGCCGCCGCCGGGCTGCTCATGGAGGCCGAGCTCGACTACCTGGACTCGGTGCTCCAGAGCCCGGAGCACCCCTTTGTCGCCATCCTCGGCGGGGCCAAGGTGTCGGACAAGATCGGGGTCATAGAAAGCCTGCTCGGGGTCGCCGACACGCTCCTGATCGGGGGCGCGATGTGCTTCACTTTCTTCAAGGCCCGGGGCTACGAGGTGGGCGCTTCCCTCGTCGAGGAGGACTACCTGGAAGAGGCGAAACGCCTCATGGAGGAAGCCGGGGACAAGCTCGTGCTCCCCGTGGACGTGGTCGCCGCCGAGAAGATGGAAGAGGACGCCGCCACCCGGACGGTGAAGGTAGACGAGATACCGGCCGGCTGGATGGGCCTGGACGTCGGCCCCGAGACGGTCGAGCTCTTCCGGGAGCGCCTCTCGGGCGCCAAGACCATCTTTTGGAACGGGCCGATGGGCGTCTTCGAGATGGACGCCTTCGCGAAGGGGACCGAGGGCGTCGCGCGAGCCGTCGCCGGGAGCGATGCGACCAGCGTTATCGGGGGTGGCGACTCGGTCGCCGCGGTCAACAAGCTGGGCCTCGAGGGCGAGATGAGCCACATCTCGACCGGAGGCGGGGCTTCGCTGGAATACGTAGAGGGCAAGGAACTGCCGGGTGTGGCGGTTCTGCCGGACAGGGAGGAGAGCTGATATGGCCCGGAAGCCGATGATGGCGGCCAACTGGAAGATGAACAAGACCGTCCGCGAGGCGCAGGACTACGTGGCGGCGCTGCTGCCCCGCGCCGAGGACTCCGAGGGGGTGGACATCGCCGTCTTCGTCCCGTTTACCTGCCTGCACGAGGTGGCCCGCATGGTGGAGGACTCGGACGTTGTCGCGGGCGCGCAGAACTTCTACCCCGAGGACTCCGGCTCGTACACCGGGGAGGTGTCGGCGCCGATGCTCCTGGACCTCGGCGTCGGAGCGGTCGTCGTGGGCCATTCGGAGCGGCGCGAGATCTTCGGCGAGGACGACGAACTGGTCGCCCGCAAGACGGCCAAGGCGATAGAGTCCGGGCTGCTGCCGGTGGTCTGCATCGGGGAGACCAAGGAGGAGCGCGACGGCGGCCAGATGTGGGACAAGGTCTCCGGCCAGGTCAAGCGGGTGCTCGAGGAAGTCCCGGACGACGTGGGCGGGGAGCAGATCGTCTTCGCTTACGAGCCAATATGGGCCATCGGCACCGGGGACACGGCCTCGCCCGAGGACGCGCAGGACGCTATCGGCCAGATCCGGGATCTCCTCAGAGACCTGAAAGGCGACGGCTTCGCCGACAGCGTCCGTATCCTCTACGGCGGCTCCATGAAGCCCGAGAACGTGGACGAGATCATCGCCCAGGAGGACGTGGACGGCGGCCTCGTCGGCGGCGCCAGCCTCGACGTGGAGTCTTTTACCGCCCTGATCGGAGCCACCCAGGGGAGCGACTGGCCCGTCGCCGAGTAGTAGCGGCAGCCGGTGGAGCCCTCCCGGGGCGTGTGATACAGTAGGTGCCATGACTTACGTACTGGCTCTCTTTCACACGCTGCTGTGCCTCGCCTTGATCGGGCTCATACTGCTCCACTCGGGCAAAGGCGGTGGGCTCTCGTCCACGTTCGGGGGCGGGATGGGCAGCACCTTCTCCGGCACGACCGTGATGGAGAAGAACCTGACCCGGCTTACGCTGGCCGTCATCGGGCTCTTTACCCTCACCACCGTTGCGCTGATCTTCTTCGGCTAGCGTAGCGCTATAACCGCCGCTGACACGCCCCGGCGCCCACGCGCCGGGGCGTAGTGCTGAAACAGGGCCGCGCTAGCTTATAAGCCGACGGCGCATAAACCGGATCGGCAATAGGGCGAGCGCGGCGGTAAAGATCAGGATCCAGGCCACATCCACCAGCACGGCGGGTGACGGCCCCGTCGCCAGCTCCCGGCAGACGTTCACCGCGTGGTAGAGCGGCGTGAACCAGGCGACCTGGGGCACCGGGGCCGGGAAGTCCTCCACCGGGAAGAAGATGCCCGAGAACAGAAAGAGCGGCGTCACGACCAGGGTGAAGTAGTAGGCGTAGAGGTCTATGCGCTCGATGAGGCTCGTGAACAGCGTGCCCATTACGCTGAACATTATCCCGATGACCAGCAGCATCGGCGGGATGAGCAGCGCCCAGAAAGAGACTATAAGCGGCTCGTCGAAGGCGATGCCCAGGATCGTCAGCACCGCCAGAAAGCCCGTGCCGTAGAGGGCGGCGCGGGTGCCGGCCCACAGGTACTCGCCGGCCACCACGTCCTCGGCGTTTACCGGCGTGGTTATTATAGCGTCGTAGATGCGGTCTATCTTCAGCTTGACGAAGGTGTTGAAGGTGCTCTCAAACGAGGCGGCGAACATGGCGTTTGAGGCCAAGAGCCCGGGTGCTATGTACTGCACGTAGCTCCGGCCGTCGATGCCGCCCTCCTGGATAAACGCCCCGAGGCCCAGGCCCAGGGCCGCGAGGTACAGGAGCGGCTCGAAGAGGTTCGGGAACATGATGGTCTTCCAGTACTTGCGGAAGATGGTTATGTTCCGCTGCCAGACCCGGAACGAGCCGCGCGGCGACGGCAGCCGGAAGGACGTTCGGTTCGTCTTGCTCACTCGATCAGGCTCCTCCCCGTGAGCCGCAGGAACACGTCCTCGAGCCCGGCTTGCCGGTAGACGGTGTTGTCCGCCTCGATGCCGGCCTCCCGGACCTCCGCCATGAGGGAATCGGCGTCCCGGGTGTAGGCCAGCACCGCCTCGCCGGTGTGCTCCACGGCGTCGGCCCGGCCGTCGAGCAGGGCTTCCAGCGCTTCCAGGACCTCGTGGCCGGCGCGGAACTCCAGCACCTGCGGGCTGACGTGCTCCTCGATCATCGCCCGCGGCGAGCCCCGGGCGATGATGTCGCCGCCCTCCATGATGACCAGCCGGTCGCAGAGCCGGGCCGCCTCTTCCATGTAGTGCGTCGTTAGAATGAGCGTCTTGTTCTCCCGCGTCAGCTCGCGCAGCCGGTCCCAGACCAGGTGCCGCGCCTGGGGGTCTAGGCCCGTGGTCGGCTCGTCGAGCACGACGATGTCCGGGTCGTTTATGAGGGCCCGGGCGATGAGCAGGCGACGCTTCATCCCGCCGGAGAGCTGCTCGACCTTCGACTCCGCTTTCTCGGTGAGCTGCACGAAGTCCAGAAGCTCGTTCGTCCGCTGGAGGACCAGCTTACGGGGTAGGTCGAAGTACCGGCCGTAGACGAGCAGGTTCTCCTTGACCTTGAGGTCGTCGTCGAGGTTGTTCTCCTGGGGCACGACCCCGATGCGGCGCTTGACGGCCCGCTCGTGGCGCGCCACGTCGAGGCCCGCGACGACGAGCTCCCCGGCCGTCGGTACGGCCGCGCCGTAGATCATCTTCATCGTCGTGGTCTTGCCGGCCCCGTTGGGACCGAGAAACCCGAAGCACTCGCCCCGGTAGACCTCGAAGTCCACGCCCTTTACGGCCCGGAAGTCCCCGTAGCTCTTCCGGAGCCCGTGGGCTGTCAGCGTGGCTTCCGGGGACGAGGCCGGCGCTATTTCCCGCTTTTTCAGGCTCAACGACCTCCCGGCAGTAAGACGGGGTCACAACAGTACTTCCCGGGCCGGTCTCCCGGCCCCCGGCCGCGCGAGCGCCGGAAGCTCCGAAGCCCGGTCACAAGCCAGGCCCATATACTACTCCATCGTTCCGAACGCGCCGTAACAAGCATGATCTTGTTCACAAAGCTTAAGAAATGAGCGCGGGTGCCCCTAACACGTTACGGAATTGCTGTTAAAATGCGCGCATGGGTAGTAGACACGATCGTCGCATCTTCCGTAAGCGGCGCCGGCGGGCAGGTTTTGCCCTGGTTGCGCTGATGTCCGTCGTGCTCGGCGGTTTGTTCTTCCTAGCCGCGAACCCGGCCCGGGAGACGACCGCCAGCAGCTTCGTGGAGCGGGTACAGACGCCCGATTCCGCGGCGGCGCCGGAGGCCGTAGAAGAGCCCCAGAGAGAACCCGAGCCCCGAAACGAGGCCGCGGTCGCCGAACGGGAAGACCAGGGCGGCGCGCGCGGAGGTTCTGAGGAGGGTGAGGGTTCCCAGGAGGGGAACCGGGTCGACGAGGACTCGCCGCCCCCGCCGCCCGAAGACCCCACGCTCTACCTGACGGTTCCTTCGATCGGTATCCACGACCACGTGGTGGCGAACAGCAGCGAGCCTTCAGCGCTGGACTACGGCGCTGCCAAGCTGGAACAGTCCGGCTTTCCGTGGGAGAACGAGGTCAACACCTACATCTCGGCCCACAGGCTAGGCTGGCCGGGGACCCCCAGCGACCATCAGTTCTACAACCTGCCCCTCATGCAATACGGGGACGAGGTTTACCTGACCGACGCCAACGGTACCGTCTACACCTACGAGGTGACGGAGATAATCGAGGTCTCCCCCCAAGACGTGTGGGTTTCTCACCCGGAAGACGGGCGCGACATAGTCTCGCTCCAGACCTGCACCGAAGACTATGGTGACCTGTGGACCATGGGCCCGGATTGGGCCACCCGCCTGGTGGTCCGCGCGGACAAGGTAGACGTTACCCACGTTTGAGAAAAGAGGCTGGCTTGTTGGTGAGCGCTCCTCCGGGGGGCGCTTTTTTTGGGGTAAGAGGCTCAAGCCGCTATACTGCTTGTCAAAGTAAAGTGGCATCCCACAAGTAAAGGAGACGGTTAGATGGCGTTGGTAACGATGCGGCAGCTTCTGGACGAAGCGGCAAAAGGCGGCTACGGCGTGGGCGCCTTCAACGTGAACAACCTGGAGCAGATACAGGCCATAATGGAGGCCGCCCAGGAGACGAACTCGCCGGTGATCATCCAGGCTTCGCGGGGCGCCCGCAAGTACGCCAACGACCGCTTTCTCTACCACCTGATGAAGGCGGCCGAGGAAGTCTACCCGGAGATACCCGTGGCGCTGCACCAGGACCACGGCAACTCGCCCGAGACCTGCAAGAGCGCCA
>ML214237.1:0-57442 GCA_004563715.1 Actinomycetota bacterium
CTGTGCGACCTCCTTGCGGGATATCCCGCGATCGACGGCAGCCAGCGCTTTGAGTCTGAGGTCCTTCGAGTATGCCTTCATACTCGTATCCTTGCATGGGATCAATACTCAAGCAAGCCGCTGTGAGAGATCGGAATAGCAGGAAGCGTCCCGAGGAAGCTTTCGCCTACAACGCGCTCTCGCAGTCGTGGGAGCGCGTGCTGGAGCTATCGCGTCGGGAAGAGGAAGGAGCTTTATTCTAGAGCGGGTAGCCAAAAGCCAACAGCCGTCCGCTCCTGAGATATCCTTACCGGTACGGAACGTGAAGGACGGAGGAACGAGTCTCATGGCAACTCTGGCTGGAGTCCTGACCCGCAGGGCGCTGGTCGAGCTTGCGGGAGAGCGATACTTCGAGCGCGGCGAGCAGTACCATCGGGAGGGGCTGGCGCGTGTCTTCGCCGAGCACGACGGCACGGTAACGGCGCGGGTGGCCGGGACGCATGAGTACCGCGTCAAGCTTTGGGACGAGGGCGGTGAGTTGCGCTACTCGTGTACCTGCCCTCTCGGAATGGACGGGGAGTTCTGCAAGCATTGTGTGGCCGCCGGCCTCGCGTGGCTCGGGCAGGCAAGAGGTTCGGGGGACGCGGCGGAACCGTCCGGCGTCACGATGGATGAGGTGCGAAAGCACCTGGAGCGTCAGGATTTTGACGCCCTGGTAGAGATCATCCTGGACCGGGCGGAGGAGGACGAGCTCTTGCGCGAGCGTCTCCTCCTGCGGGCCGCGTCCGAGAGGCCGGAAGGTCCCGACATTGCCGCCTTCCGCCGCGTCATCGAGGACGCGCTGAACCCGGGAGGTTTCCTGGACTACGGCTCCGCGTGGGAGTACGTTCAGCGCTCGGAGGGCGTTATCGAGGTTCTCTCCGGGCTGCTCGACAGAGGTTTCGCGGACGAAGCTATAGATCTCGCGGAGTACGCCCTCGGGGTCGCCGAGGGCGCGATGGAGTACGACTCGGGCGGCCACGTGAGCGGCGTCGCGCGGGACCTGGAGCAGCTACACCTCGCGGCCTGCCAGCGCGCGAGGCCCGAGCCGGAGGCGCTTGCCCGCCGGCTCTTCGAGTGGGAGATGAGCGGTCCTTACGACACCTTCTTCGACGCGTCCGAGACCTACGCGGACGTGCTCGGAGAGCGGGGGCTTGCGGAGTACCGGAGGCTCGCCGGGGAGGAGTGGGCGCGCGTCTCCGGGCTCGGTCCCGGTGAGAGGGACCAGGAAGGCTACGGCAGGAGGTCGCGCATCGCCCGCGTTATGGAGACGCTCGCGCGCCGCTCGGACGACGTGGACGATCTGGTGGCGGTCAAGAGCCGGGACCTCTCGCGGGACCACACGTACCTGGAGATCGCGGAGCTCTACCGTCAGGCCGGCAGGCGCGACGAGGCTTTGGGATGGGCGGAGCGCGGGGTGCGGGATTTCCCCGACCCCGACCCCCGGCTGCGGGAGTTCCTCGCGCGGGAGTACCGGGAGCGCGGCCGGCCGGAGGCGGCGATGGAGGTCATGTGGGAGGAGTTCGCCACGAGACCCCACCTCGCGAACTACCGGAAGCTGAAGTCCTGCACCGAACGGCTGGAGGACTGGGCCATCTGGCGCGGGAAGGCCCTCGACCGCGTTCGCGAGCAGACCGCGGCGCTCAAGGGGAGCCGGTGGTTCCGCGCCGACAACTCGACGCTGGTCGGCATCCTGCTCTGGGAGCGCCGCTACGACGAGGCGTGGCGCGAGGCCGTGGAGGGCGGCTGTTCGCCCGGCCTCTGGCTAAAGCTGGCCGCGGCGCGGGAGGGGGATCGCCCCGAAGACGCCATCTCCGTGTACCGGGACCGCATCGAGGATCTCATAGACCAGAAGAACAAGGAGTCCTACCGCGAGGCGCGCGACCTCATCCTCAAGGTGCGGGAGCTGATGCGCCGTACCGGCCGCGGGCCGGAGTTCGCCGACTACCTCGACTCGGTCCGCGCCGCCCACCGCCGGAAACGCAACCTCATGGCGCTCCTCGAACGCGTCGAATAGACCCCGTCACCCCCGGCGCTCGCAGTCGAACGAGAACCCGTCGCCGTAGTGATACCGCAGCTCGAACGTCAGGCTGTCCCCCTTCAGCGTCGCCTCGCCCATCCCGTTCACCTCGTCCATCTCGTCGTTGCCCTCGAAGCTGAACGTAAAGAAGTTCGCCCCTTCGGGCACGGTCCCGTACACGCTTCCGGCCTGCAGCCCCGCCTGATACTCCCCCGTAACCCGGTCGCCCGTCTGCCGCAGGGTAACGTACGGCTGCACGTCCATGCTCAGGTAGCCGTAGTCGAAGTCCGGGCTCGATACGATCTCGTAAGTGCCCGTGAAGTCCACAGCCGCTCTCCTTCCCGTGAGCCTACAGCTACATAATACCCTGATGTACGGGCAAACCGTCGGGCTGGGCCGGGACTAAACCCTGTCATTCGCCCATCCGAGAATGTATCCTGTAAGACATTAACCATTCATAAACGGGAACGGGAGATCACATGGCGCTCAGCAACCGGGACAGGATAGACAGAGGTCTACAGGCGGTCGTCTCTGGCCTCGGTCCATACGTGCTGCGCGAGCTAAAAAGCCGCTACGGAGACCGCTGGCCCTACGCCGTAGCCGGGGAGCTAAGCGAGGGCCGCTACTCCCGCGTCCAGAGCGCCAGCGAGGAGGCGTTCCTCGAAACGGTGGACGCCCACGCGCTCTTCAAGGTCATGTGGGGCAACTACAACGAAGCCTTCCGGGACAAGCTCGGCTTTTCCGGCCGCAACCAGCTCAGCGAGCTGATGGAGGTGCGCAACGCGTGGGCGCACGGGGCCTCCTTCAACCTGGAGGACACCCAGCGGGCGCTGGACACGATGGTCCGGCTCTTGAAGGCCGTGAGCGCGGGGGAGCAGGCCGAGGAAGTCCACAGGCACCACCGGGAGGTGATGCGCCAGATCTTCGCCTCCGACGAGCGCCGGGAGGTAAAGCGCGTCGTCCGGGAGGCCCCGGCCACGGGCGGCCAGGAGGGCCTGCTGCCCTGGCGGCAGGTCGTGGACCCGCATCCTGACGTGCGCAAGGGCCGCTACCAGGAGGCCGAGTTCGCCGCCGACCTCGCCGAGGTCGTCCACGGCACCGCCGACCCCGAGTACCAGTACCCCAAAGAGTTCTTCAAGCGCACCTACCTCACCGACGGCATGGTCGGGCTGCTCGCCAACGCCGCGCAGAGGCTCTCCGGCGCTGGCGGCGATCCCGTGCTCCAGCTACAGACCGTCTTCGGCGGCGGAAAGACCCACTCCATGCTCGCCCTCTACCACCTCTTCGGCCCCGAGAAGCCGCTCGGCAGCGTTCCCGGCGGCGAGAAGGTCGTCCGAGAGTCCGGTCTGGAGACGATGCCCGTAGCGGAGCGGGCCGTACTCGTCGGCACCGACCTCGACGCGGACAAGCCCCGCCGTTACGAGGACGTAACGACCCGCACCCTCTGGGGGGAGATGGCCTACCGGCTTGGCGACGTGGACGGCTACGACTACGTCCGGGAGGCCGACGAGCGGGGGGTCGCGCCGGGGGCGGGGACGCTCAAGCAGCTCCTCGACGACTTCGCCCCGGCTCTCGTTCTCGTAGACGAGCTGGTGGCCTTCGCGCGGAACATCTACGGGCACGACGGGCTGGCTGCCGGGTCTTTCGACTCCAACATCACCTTTATCCAGAACCTCACGGAGGCGGCCAAACGTTCGGAGCGGAGCATGGTCGTCGTCAGCGTGCCGGTCTCCGAGCGGTTGGACGAGGCGGGACGGTCGGACATCGAGCTCGGCGGCGAGATCGGCAAGCTCGTGGCCGAAAGGCTGGAGCAGGTGCTCGGCAGGTTGGAGAGCGTCTGGAAGCCGGTGGGGGCGACGGAGGGGTTCGAGATCGTGCGCCGCAGGCTCTTCTCCTCGGAGATGAACGCCCCGGCGC
This sequence comes from Actinomycetota bacterium, assembly GCA_004563715.1. GTDB lineage: Bacteria > Actinomycetota > Rubrobacteria > Rubrobacterales > Rubrobacteraceae > SIRX01. Next base: position 3,956 of record ML214237.1, read on the forward strand.
GCGACGCGGTCGTCTCCGCCTACGCCCGGATGTACCGGGACAACCGCTCCGAGTACCCCTCGGAGTGCGTCGAGGGCGAGTACGAGCGCCGGTTACGCTCCGCGTACCCCATCCACCCGGAGCTCTTTGACCGGCTGTATGAGGACTGGTCCACGCTGGAGAAGTTCCAGAGGACGCGGGGCGTGCTGCGGCTCATGGCCGCCGTCATCCACGAGCTGTGGAGCGCGGGTGATCGGTCGTACATGATCATGCCCGGAGATATCCCCCTGGACGAGCCGCGGGTCCGCAACCAGTTCCTGCGCTACCTTCCCGACGGGTGGGACGGGGTGGTGGACTCGGACGTGGACGGCCCCGACTCCCGGCCGAAGGCGCTCGACGAGCAGGTCGGGAGCCTCGGCCGCTACCACGCCGCCCGCCGCGTAGCCCGGTCCGTCTTTGTCGGGAGCGCTCCCTCGGTCGCCGGACAAAGGGTGCGCGGCGTCGAGGAGGTCCGGGTGCGCCTCGGGTGCGTCCAGCCCGGCGAGTCCGCCGCGGTCTTCGCCGACGCCCTGGGGAGACTCTCCGATGGGGCGGCCTACCTCTACGCCGACGGCACGCGGCACTGGTTCGATACCCGTCCCAACGTAAACCGCGAGGCCTCCGACCGCGCCCAGCAGCAGCGCCGCGAGGACGTGCTGGATGAAATCTCGGCGCGGCTGAGCCGGATCGCCGCGGGCAGGGGAGACTTCGCCCGCGTCCACGTCGCCCCGGCAACGAGCGGCGACGTGCCCGACGAGCCCGACGCCCGGCTCGTCGTCCTCGGACCGGAGGCGGCCTACCGGCAGAACGATCCCGAGTGCGCCGCCGTCAAGCGACGCGAGGAGGTCCTGAAAAACCGGGGCGGCTCGCCGCGGCTCTACCGGAACACGCTCGTCTTTCTGGCCCCGGATCGGAGCCGGATGGAGGCGCTGGAGGGGACCGTGCGGCGCTTTCTGGCCTGGAAGTCCATACTAGGCGAGGAGGAGCAGCTCAACCTCGATGCTCACGGCCGTCGCCAGGCGCGGGAGAACCGCGAGAAGTTCGACGGTGCGGTGGACCTCCAGATCGAGGAGGCTTATCAGTGGCTCATGTACCCGGGCGAAGAGCCGGGGCCCGACGGGAAGATGGTCCTCGAATGGGAAGCGGTCAAGGTCAGCGCCGGCGGCCCGCTCGTGGAGCGGGCCTCGCGCCGGATCGACGCCGACGGCGCGCTGGCGAAAAAGCTGGCGCCGCAGTTTTTGAGGAAGGAACTGGACGCGTACCTCTGGCGCGGCGAGGAACACGTCTCCCTAAAGCTGGTCCGGGAGGACCTCGCCAAATACCTCTACCTGCCGCGCCTTCGGGACGGCAGGGTACTCGAAGAGACCGTCCGGGACGGCGTCGCCTCCGGCGAGTTCTTCGGTTACGCCCAGGCCGTGACGGCGGGCGGGCGTTACGAGGGGCTGAAGTTAGGGGAGGCGGGGGTGACGGTCTACATTGACCAGTCGAGCGTTCTCGTCCACCCCGACGCCGCGCGGAGGCAGATCGAGGCCGACTCGGAGAGGCGGCCGCCAGCCTACGCGCCGCGCCCCGGCGCGGGACCCGGCGAGGTCGGAGAAGGCATTAACGGTGAAACCGGTGTCGAGAGCCCGGACGACGCCGCGGCGGCGGGTTCTCCTGCGCCCACCGAACCGGACGACCTCACCAGGAGCTTCCACGGCGTTGTAGACATAGACCCCACGCGGCTCGGCGGAAGCGCGGGCGCTATTAGCCAGGAGGTCGTCCAGCGGCTGACTTCTATTCTTGGCTCGGAGGTCCGGGTGACGCTGGAGATAAAGGCCAAGGTACCCGACGGTATCCCAGAGAAGATCGTGCGCGACGTGTCAGAGAACTGCAACACGCTCAGGTTTCGCGAGTACGGCTTTGGCGAGTAGGCGCAGCGGTCGTCGGGAACTCTACTACGACTACGCCCGGGGTGCGGGCAATGGCGCCCTGCTGCCCGGACGCGACCGGTCCTCCTCCGTGTTCGAGCCCGGCTGGGAGGGCCGGCCCTGGCCGCCGCGGGACAAGTACGGCCCCGCCGCCACGGACAAGGAACTGGGCCTCACGGGGTAGGCGTCCCGGCCCTCAGCCAGACCCGGAGGGCTCGAACACGACGACGGCCTCGTTCTCGAAGACCCTGCGGTACGGCCCCTCTTCGAAGGCGCGCGGGTCGATGCCCGGGTAGCTTCTGGACAGGACGGCGTAGCGCACGTCGCGGCGCTCGATGATGTCCCGGGCGCGTTGGCTTTGCGGGTGGAGGAGCAGCCACCGGGCGTCCTTTATCTCCCCGATGCCGCCGGGGGGCAGGGAGCGGGGCGTCTCGACCCGGCGCTCCGGGTAGGATTGCAGGCCGTCGTAGCCGCCGAGGGCGAGCATGCCGCGGCCCGGGACGTTGCCGTAGGAGGGGGAGGGCAAGATCTTGCCGCCCGTGTTGTGCTCCCGCAGCCACGCGCCAGCCTCCGCCAGCTCCGGCGTTAGCGTGTCGCCCGCCGGGGAGGCGGCCCTATCCAGGCTCGCCCACGCCTGCATCCCCACCAGGGAGAGGGCGAGGACTGCTGCGACCACCACTGACGCCATCGGCAGGACTACCACTGTTCTTCTCTGACGCCCACGTACCGGGGCGTGCGCCGGTAGCGAGCGCAGGACGGCGACGAGCGCGAATGCGGCGAGCACGGACAGGGGGATGCCCAGGTCGCGCTCGAAGCGCTGGGGAAAGCCGCTCAGGGCCGTGCGGCTCCCGATAAACAGCACCCCGCACCACAGCAGCAGCGTGGCCCGGGCGAGAAAACCGTGTAGATCCTTCGATCCGCCGGCCGGAGTGAACAGGAGTAGCAAGCCGAGAAGTCCCAACCAGAGCACGGCCGGAGAGACCCGTTCCGGCAGACCTGCCAGGGGGAACGCCGGCTGGGTGCCGATCGCGATGGAGACGGCCTCACCGCCCGCCCCGGTCCCCGAGCCGGTCAGGAGCCCGCCGAGCAGGCGCCCCAGGTCGTAGGTGTCCCAGGCGTAGGCGACCGAGAGGAAGCCCAGGAGCGTCAGGGAGAGGAGCAGGACGACGCCCCGCCGCCGGTCCCGCACGAGCAGGTACGGTACGAGGATCACCGCGACGAGGCCCAGGATCAGCGCCGCGTAGAAGCTGCCGACGGAGTGGTAGAGCACGACCGAGGAGCCGAGCAGGGCGAGCGCGAGGGCGGGCCGGGGCTCCGGGGAGCGGTAGAGCCGCACGAGGGCCGCGACCATGAGGACGAGCAGGAACTGGGCGGAGACGAGGTTCGGGTAGCGGGCGTCCGCGATGTTCATCCAGGTGCCGTTCGCCAGCAGCCCGGCGAAGGCCGCCGCGGCCAGCCCGCACTCCCGGCCCCACAGGTCCTTCGCCAGCGCGTAGCCGGCCAGGGCGGGCAGCAGGACCAGGGCCGGCGCCAGCACGGGGAAGACCTCCAGGGGGTCCAGGCCGGCGATGCGCGAGACGCTCGCGGTGAGCGTCGAGAACCCCGGCGGGTACACGAGGAACTCGTCGTAGTGCCCCACGGATAGCATCCCGTTCGCCTGCACCGCGTGGTTGTACTGGTCCCCGCCCCGCAGGTACGGCCAGTCGTACAGGACGGGACCAACATATCCTCGGGTTAGCACCGCTCCCAGCACCACCGCCAGCGCCGCCGGAAAGAGCAGTCGGCCAGCCGCACGCGGGGGCCGGGCGTGAGCCGCCGGACGCGGCTCGCTCCAGACGGCCCAAGCCAGCGTTCCGGCGAGCAGCACGAGCGCGGCCGTGGCCGGCCCGGCCCACCGGACCTCCGGGGCGGCGACAAACGTCCAGAGCGCGAGTGCGAGGGCCGCTGCGAGCGGCAGGAGCGCGGTCGAGCTCAGGGGGGGCGGAGGGTTCGGGGAATCGCCGGTGGTCCGTGCCGGCCCGAAGCGGAGCCGGACGGCGAAACCGGCGAGGAACACCGCCAGCGGGGCGAGAACGGCTACGAGGGCGGTCACGCCGGTATCGGCGAGCCACATCACGAGCAGGGCCGCCGGTGGCACGAGCGCCAGGGAGAAGGCGGCGGAGAACGCCAGCCGCCCCGCGAGGTCCAGGGTTCCGCCTCTCAGGGCCGTCGTCCAGAACCAGCCGGGTACGACGCAGACCAGCAGGGCGGCGGGGAGGGCCAGGATCAGGTCCTCCATCATCCCGGGCTCCCGTTCCGGGGTTGGCTCATCTCCTGTCCAGCTTTGTCTGGTCCACCTCGAAGAGGGCGAAGCGTTTGCCCGGGACTTCGAGCCGGGCTAGGTCCGGCGCCCTCTCCAGATCCTGCGCGAGCGCGGAGCCCGCCGGAACCAGCGCGTAGTCTACCTCGTGGCGGCGCAGTATCTCACGGCGCTCCTCCGGGGAGGCGCCGCTGTAGAATGCCCGCACGTCAAGGGCTCCTTGTGGAACCGCGATCTCCTCTCCCGACACCCGCTCCAGGTCCTCCAGGTTGTCCAGCACCGGCGCGCCCCGGAAGCTAACGACGGTCGCCTCCGCCGCGTAGGCGGGGACGACGACGTTCTCCCGGTCCGGCGCCAGGACCACGGCCGGCTCTGTTATGTTCTCCTCCATCCAGCGGAACGCGGGGTCCAGGCGGGCGCCGGGTCCTCCGGTAGGGTCGTCTTTGTGGTGGTAGATCTCCGCCATCTCCGGGACGGCCCGCGGTGCGGCGACGGCCGTCAGCCCAAGAATCAGGCCCAGCACCAGGACCGGGACCGCCCGGGCGGACAGCCCGGACTTCCCAACCGCCCACCGGATCGCCGCCCACAGCATCCAGCCCAGCGTGAGGAACGCGGCGAGGGAGATAGGCCACGAGAGCCGGTGCAGCTGGCCGGGACCTACGACCTCGTCGCCCAGGAACGTGGCGGCCGGCGGCACGTAGCTCGCCACCGTCGCCGCGAGCAGCGTCCCCAGCAACAGCTGCGCTGCGGCCTCGCCTTTTCGCATCTGCCACACCAGGAACGGCACGCCCAGCACGTAGGCGGCCGCGATGGCCGGCTCCAGCGCGAGCGAGGGGTGCATAATGTACGAGCCGTTCTCCAGGACGAAGATGTTCATCCACTCCTCCCGCACGAAGACCTGGTTGGCGAGCACCACCGGGTCCGTGGCCCCGATGTCCGCCGAGTACAAGGCCGAGGAGAGCGCCCGGCCCGTCAGCAGGACGTAGCCGGCGGGGACTACGAGGATGCTCAGGAGCGCTGCGCCCAGGACCATCGCGCCCGTCCAGGCTGCTTTGTACCGCGGGGTCGCCAGGACGTGCAAGAGGCCGAAGCCGGCGGCCGAGAGGCCGACGATCGCCAACCCCGCCGGGTGTACCCCAACCACCGCCCAGCACAGAAAGCCGAAGAGCAGCAGGTGCCGGAGCCTCCGCCCCTCCATCCAGCCGGCGGCGAAGCAGAGCGCCACCGGCAGGAACAGAAAGCGGGCCACGCCTTTATCCTGGACGACCCGTCCCAGGAACTCCACCCCGAAGAGCGGCGGCGCGCCGTCCAGGTGCCAGAGCAGGAACAGTGCGTACAGGCATCCCGCCAGGAGCGCCGGCCCGGCACCGAAGAGCCGGCGGCCCAACGCGTAGAAGGCCAGCAGGGAGGCGGCCGCCAGCGTGGGCGAGAGAAAGCGGAGCGCCAGCGTGACGGGGTCTATGCCGGAGAGCCGGGAGAGCGCCGCCTGCTCCAGGAGGAAGCCGTTGATCAGGACCCGCGAAACCCCCAGCTCCTCTCCAAAGTACGGATCGTGGACGGCGAGCCGCCCGGCCTCCAGGTGGTCCCGCACCCAGGCCAGGTAGTTCCAGGTGTCGCCGTCCACCCACGGCACCTCCACCCCCGTCAGGAAGACCAGCGCCCCCCCGAGTAGTACGAAAGGCGCCCAGAGCCAGCGGGAGCCGGGGGTGGTCTCGCCCCTTTCCCACGAACCCCCGGGCTCCGGACGCGGCGCCAGGACCGCGGCAGCCGCCAGGAACAGCGCCAGGACCGCAGCGCACGCCGCCAGGTACAGGTCCAGGCTCAGGTGCAGCAGGAGCGTGGGGACGCCCGCGAGGCCGTAGAGCCCCACGCCGAGCGCCAGCGCCGCCGGTAGGAGAGCCGGGCCGGGAAAGAGGTTCCGGGCGAACCACCGGACCAGCAGCGCTCCCGGAGCGGCGAGCAACACCAGGGCGGCGGCGTAGGCCACTATAGGGAGCCCGGTCGTAAAGCCCCGTAGCGGGCCGAGCAGCGCCAGGGCCAGCAGGCAGACGGCCAAGACCGCCGACTCGAACGGGCGGAGCCTGAGGAGGCCTTTGCTGGGAAGCCGGCTCAAGCGGCGGGCCTCAGGTCACCCGGCGGGCCAGTAGCAGCGTCAGCAGGCACACCGGAACCAGCGCCAGGTAGGCGAGGCCGTCGCCGCCCAGGTCGGCCAGCAGGCCGCCCAGGGGCGCGCCCGCGGCGTAGCCGGAGGCCCAAGCGAAATTGGTCAGGCCGAAGGCCAGGGCCGGGCCGATACCGGCCTTCTCCGCGCCGGCGGTCAGCAGCGCCGTGCCGGGCGTCAGGGCGAAGTTGAAGACCGCCGCGGCGAGCACCACGAGCAGCGCCAGTAGATACGGGCTCGCGAACCCCGGCAGCGCGAACAGCAGGACCACGGAGCCCAACAGCCCGGTCAGCACGGGCGGACGGTAGCCGCTCCTGTCCGACCAGCGCCCGGCCAGCGGGTGGACCCCGGCCTCCACGGCGGCGCCCAGCAGGAACACGGCCGCGATGGCGTTGGCGCCCCAGCCGAGCCCCGAGAACGCCAGGGGAGAGAGCACCGCCATCGCGCTGAAGAGCAGGGGCGAGAGCAGTATCAGCCAGAGGCCGAGAAACAGTGAGGGGCGCAGCACCGCGCCCAGCGACCGGAACTCCGGCGCGACGCCCGCCGCGGGCGGGGCCGGCGTCAGGAGCGCCCAGAGGGCGACCAGCAGGCCGAGGACGGCCACGGAAACGAACACCGGGGCCAGGCCGACGGCGACGGCCGCGCCGCCCAGGGCCGGGCCGACCAGGGTCCCGACCACGGCGGCGCTGATGAGCGTCCCGATCATCTGCCCCCGCTTTTCTTCCGGCGCCCGCATGACGATCCAGGTGAAGGCTGCCACCCAGGATAGGGCGCTCCCGAAGCCCTCGCCGAACCGCAGCGCCACCAGCGTCCAGGCCTCACCCGCGAAGCCGAAGGGCAGGCTCGTCGCCGCCAGCAACCCGAGGCCGGCCACCGCCGTCGCCTTGACGCCGATCCGTGAGGCCAGGTAGGCGCCCGGCGCCGACCCGACCAGGATGCCCGCCCCGAAGGCCCCGGTCAGGATACCCACCGCGCCCTTCGACATCCCGAACTCCTCAGCGAAGTACGGCACCAGCGGCACCAGCACCGCGTAGAAAACCGTGTCCGCAAAGACGATCGCGCAGGTAAGGAACAGCAGCCGTCGCACGGCGGCTATTCTACATCCCGGACGGCTCCGGGTGGTTCGCGGGCGGGCCGGCGCGAAAACTTTTACCAAGCTCCCGGGTCGGCTCTGCTAACATAATCGTGTGCGCGAGGTTGCGGTGAGATGGGAAGGCACGGTGCGGTGCTGGCTCGCCTGGAAGAGGCGGAGCCGCGCCAACCGGGTGTTGTTCGTGGCGGCGCTCTCCCTGGCGGCCTTTGTTACCGGGGCGTTTACCTGGTCCACGCTCAACCCGGCGCCGGGGGACTTTATGCGGTACTTCGCCTTCTACTGGGTGTGGGGCGTCTGCGCCATCGGCCTGTTGCTCGGGCTCGCCGAGTACAAGACGAGCCCGCTGCGCAAAAAGCAAGAGCGCGGCCACCTCTTTATCCTGCTGTACATCGGGGCGCTCCTGATAGTCACCCGGGCCCTGAACGCGGTCCTGTACTACTCGTAAGCATCCGCCCGGAGATTCGAACCTGGAAAGCAGACCTGCCGTCGGCTATGATCCCGGGGCCTATGCTTAGAGCCCTGCTTCTAGACCTGGACGGTACGCTGGCCGAGACGGACTCGTTGCATCTGCCGACGTGGGTCGAAGCGCTGCGCCCGTACGGCGTCGAAGTGGACGAGGAGTTCTACAAGGTGCGGATCAGTGGCCGCCGCACCCCGGAGGTCGTGGAGGAGCTACTCCCGCACCTCTCCGAGAAGGAGGGGACGAGGCTCGGGGAGGCCAAGGAGGCGAACTTCCGGGCCCGGACCGGCGAGTTGGAGCCGCTGCCCGGCTTGCGGGAGTATCTGGAAGAAGGCGAGAAGAGGGGGCTGGGGATCTCGCTCGTCACCAACGCCCCGAAGGCGAACGTCCACGCTATCTTGCGGGGCCTGAGGCTCGAACGCTTTTTCGACCCTGTTATCCTCGCCGAAGAGGTAGAGGCCGGCAAGCCACATCCGGCGCCCTACACTGCGGCACTGGAGCGGCTCGGCCTCGCGCCGGAAGTAGCCCTCGCGTTCGAGGATTCTCCGTCCGGGATATCCTCGGCGGTCGCCGCCGGGGTGCCCACGGTGGGCGTCGCCTCCACCCAGAGCCCGGGAACACTTCTGGACGCCGGGGCCTTCGTGGTCGTCGAGGACTTCGCCGGACCGGAGGCGTGGTCACTGCTGGACCGGTAGGTCCTACGCGGCTTCCCGGAGTGCCGGGCTTTCGAGGAAGTCCAGCAGGCGTTCGCGGTACTCCGGGTGGGTGTAGGCCTGGACGTGGCCGTAATCTTCCAGCCTCCACGTTTCCGCCTCCGGGTGGGCTTCCCGAAACATCCGGGCGTGGACGTAGGGAACCGTCTCATCGGCCGTCGAGTGGATAACGAACAGGGGCGTGTCCTGGCGGGCAAGGTCCGCCGCCTCCTGGCGGGGTTCGACGGCCCAGGGGTCGAAGTCCAGAAAGAGCTTTGCGGAGAGCATGATGCCGGGGGTGAACGGGGCCGGGAGGCCGCTGGTCCTCGGCAGCTCCTCCCGGAGGAGGGGAGGCAGGTCCGCGTAGCCGGCCTCCGCCACGACGGCCGACACCCCCGCCTCGGGGGCCGCCCGGACGGCGGTGGCCGCGCCCATCGACCAGCCGTGGAGCACCACGTCTTCGGGGCCGAAGCCCCGCTCTGCGAGCCAGTCGAGCGCGCCGCCCACGTCGCGCACCTCCCGGTAGCCGAGGGTGCGCCGCGCCGCCTCGGACTCGCCGTGGCCTCTCAGATCCAGCATCAGCACGTTGTAGCCGGCCTCGTGGTAGATCCGGGCGGTCTGCAAGACGAACGCGTCGGACTTGTTGCCGCCGAGGCCGTGGATCAGCACCGCCGCCCGCGAGAAGCCTTCTCGGGATACCCACCAGCCGCTCAGCTCCAGGTCGTCCGCGCTCTGCGGGCTCACCGCCCGGTAGTCGAGGCCGACGTCGTCGGGGGTAGAGTTCATCGGCGCGCTGGCCGGGGCGGAGAGGCGGGCCGCCACCAGCAGGCCGATGCCGAAGTATCCCAGCCCCAGGAGGAGCAGGACGGCGGGCGCCCACCAGAGCGCCCGCCGCGCCCGGGCCTGCCCGGGCGCGCTAAAGGGCGACCCTTACCGTGGCGGCGGCCGCGTCCTCGGCCAGCGTCACCGTGAGGGTGTGCCCGGCCTCGTCGTGCCGGAAGTCCGCTCGTTCCCCGTCCACCTCGACCGTCTCCGGCGCGTGCAGGCCGTGCAGCTCCAGGCGGACCTCCCGGCGCTCCGGGACGAAAGAGCCCTCGCGCTCCCCGATCTCCACCGCAACCTCGTCTTCCGAGGCCGTGCAGGAGACGGTGCGCCGGGCGTACTCGCCCTCCTGGTAGCCGAAGCTGTCGCCCGCGTCCTCGTAGAGGGTGGACTCGTCCGTGCCCGCCGCCGGGTGGATGCGGAGGGTCAGCGGGTCCGCCGGGCGCTCCCCGACGAAGTTCATCTCGGGACCCATAGGTACGGCCCGGTTGGCCTTAACGTAGATCGCGGGCTCGCCCAGGGGGGCGTGCGCCAGGACGTGGGCCGGGCCGTCGAAGCGCTCGCCGGTCCAGTAGTGGAACCAGCAGCCCTCGGGCAGGTAGACGTGGCGGTGTTCGATGCCGGGTTGCGTGATCGGCGCCACGAGCAGCGCGTCGCCGAAGAGGAACTCGTCCGCGGCGGTGTAGGTCGTCGTGTCGCCCGGGTACTCGAAGAGCAGCGGCCGGATAATGGGCGCGCCGGTGCGGTGGCTCTCCTCGAAGAGGGTGTAGAGGTAGGGCAGCAGGCGCATCCGCAGCTTTATCATCTTTCGGTAGACAGACTCGTAGGGCTCCCCGAACGCCCAGGGCTCCTGGCTGATCGTGCCCTTCGCCGAGTGGTTGCGGCAGAACGGCTGGAAGGCCCCGAACTCCGCGAAGCGGGCCAGCAGCTCGCCGTTGCAGTCCCCGAAAAACCCCCCGACGTCCACCCCGGCCCAGGCCACCCCGGAGAGCCCCATGTTCATGAGCTGGGGGATGCTCATCCACACGTGCTCCCACCAGGAGGAGTTATCGCCGGTCCACTGCATCGCGTGCCGCTGGAGCCCGGCGTACCCGGAGCGCGTGATAACGAACGGCCGCTCGTCGGGCCGCAACTTCAGCAACCCTTCCCGGACGCCCTGCACCATCAGGGAGCCGTATGTGTTGTGGACCTGGGCGTGGTAGCGGGCCTTGCCGCCGCCCGGATGAACCACGTCGTCCGGCATGGTGGATTGCATGGGGATAAAGAGGGCGGGCTCGTTCATGTCGCACCAGATCCCCGAGACGCCCGCGTCCAGGAGCGTCTCGTGGTTCGCGCCCCACCACTCGCGGGCCGCCGGGTTTGTGAAATCCGGGAAAGCGCACATCCCCGGCCACACGACGTTGTGGTACTCCTCACCCTCGACGGTCTTGCAGTAGAGGTCCCGCTCGCGGCCGTCGGTGTACGTCTCGTAGTTCTCGTCGATCTTCACGCCGGGGTCCACGATGGTCACGGAGCGGAAACCCTGCTCCCGCAGGTCCGCCAGGAGCTTCTCGGGATCGGGGAAGGTCTCCTGGTTCCAGGTAAAGACCCGGAAGCCGTCCATGTAGTCGATGTCGAAGTGGATCACGTCGCACGGGATGTCCTTCTCGCGGAAGGTAGCCGCGAGGTCCCTTATCTCCGCCTCCGACATGTAGCTCCAGCGGCTCTGCTGGTGCCCCAGCGACCACGCGGGCGGCATCGGCGTACGGCCGGTGAGCCCGGTGTACTGGCCGACCACGTCCCGCGGCTCGGGGCCGCAGAAGACGTAGTAGACGATGTCTCCGCCCCGGGCCTCGAAGCTCGCCCGGTCTTTATCCGTCTTCGCCAGGTCGAACTCGACCCGGTGGGTGTTGTCGAAAAAGAGGCCCCAGGCAAATCCGTGGTTCATAACGAGGGTGAACGGCGTCGAGGTGTAGAGGTTGCGGTGGGCGGCGCCGTGGCCCATCGGCGGGTCCACGTTCCAGAAGAGCGGGTTGGATCCGGTCTTCTCCAAGCCCTCGGTGCGCTGGCCGCAGCCGAAGTACCGGTCGCCCTCCGTCCGCTGTTTGTACAGGCGCACCGGGTTGCCGAGCGGCGCGGAGAACACGTCCTCGTCCGGCAGCCGTACGAGTCCCATCCCGAGCTTCGGGTCGTCCGCCGCGAACGTGCGGCCCGAGGAATCCTCGAAGCTCACCCGGAACGGGTCGAGGGAGACGTGCGCGGTGGCGGAGGTGGTAGAGAGCGAGACCCCGCCGTCCTCCTTCTCCATCGAGACCTCCACCGGCTCCCAGTCGCTCCGGGCGATGGCCGGGGAGTCGTAGTCCGGCGGGCGGCCCTCGGGGAACATCCCGACCCGGAACACCTGCGGTGTGAGCGCGGTCACCTCCACGACCGTCGTGCCGGCGTTGAAGCGGATGCGGGAGCCATCGTGGTCCGTGACCTCCGCCGCGCCCAGCGGCTCGTAATAACCGGCATCCTCCGGTGTGGCGCCGAAAAGCTCTTCCAAAACTCCTCCTTTGCTGGCCGCCGGTGACGGCCGGTAACTTGCTCTAGAACTCTATGTCCCGGCCCACGTCCTGGGCTATCGCCCGGTCGTAGACCACGCGGGCGGCGGCCACGTCTTCGAGGGCGAGGCCCTGGCTGGCGAAGAAAGTTATGTCCTCGGGGCCGTGGCGGCCGGGGAGGTGCCCGGCGATGACCTGGCCGATCTCGTATACGGCCTCCGGGAGTATGGTGCCGGTCTCCAGCGGCAGCATCAGGTCCCCGGCTTCGAGGCCGAGCTCCTCGCGGGAGTCCACGCAGACGAAGCTGGCCCGGCGGATGGTGTCGCGGTCAACCTCGCTCTTGAACAGGAAGTTGGACCCGACGGCGTTGACGTGCGCGCCGGGGCGGAGCCACTCTCCCCGCAGCACCGGCTCGCGGGCGGAGGTCGCCGTCACGACGATGTCCTGGGCGGCGGGCTCCTCGGCGGCGTGGGTGGTCTCGACGTCCATCCCGAGGCGCTCGCCCATCCTCTCGGCGAACGCCTTGCGGCTCTCCTCCGAGCGGCTGTGGACGATGACCCGCTCGATGTCCCGCACGGCCACGATGGCCTCCAGCTGGCTCTCGGCCTGCCACCCGGCGCCGTAGATGCCCAGAGTCTTCGCGTCCTCGCGGGCCAGGTATTTGGTCGCCACGCCGCTCGCCGCGCCGGTGCGGAGCTGGCCGAGCTTGTCCGACTGCATGATGGAGAGCAGCTCGCCGCCCTCGGAGTCGAAGAGCATAGTGTAGAAGCGGGCGCCGGTGCGGGCCACGGTGTAGACCTTGATCCCCAGCGCCTCCAACTCCGGCGCCCCGGCGGCCATGTAGTTGAGTCCGCCCGTCGGCAGCGAGACGCGGCGGCGGGCCCGGTTCGTGGCTCGGCCCTCGGCCTGGTCGCGCAGGACCGCCTCCACGGCGTCCAGGGTCGTGGACATGTCGAGCAGGCTCTCCACCTCTTCCTCGGACAGCAACAGCGTCACGGCCCCTCCTTTCTCTGGCTGCTACTTGCTACAATCCCTCTACTCATGCGGGTCCTCGTCATAGACAACTACGACTCCTTCACCTACAACCTCGTGCAGTACCTCGGGGAGCTCGGGGCCGAGGTCGTCGTCCGGCGCAACGACGAGGTCACACCGGAGGAGGTCGCCGATCTCCACCCGGACAGGATAGTAGTCTCGCCCGGTCCCTGCACGCCCAACGAGGCCGGGGTGTCGGTACCGCTCATCGGGAAGCTCTCCGGCGAGGTCCCGATCCTGGGGGTCTGCCTCGGCCATCAGTCCATCGGCCAGGCCTTCGGAGCCGAAGTTGTACGCGGCGAGCCGGTCCACGGCAAGACCGCCAGGATCCTGCACGACGGCGCGGGCGTCTACGCCGGTGTGGAGCAGGGCTTCGAGGCCACCCGCTACCACTCGCTCGTCATCCAGCCGGACTCGGTGCCCGAGTGCCTGGTGGTGACATCGAGAACGGAGGACGGTGTGATCATGGGCGTCAGGCACCGCGAGCACCCGACCGAGGGCGTCCAGTTCCATCCCGAGAGCGTGCTCACGATGAGCGGCAAGGCGTTGCTCAAGAACTTCCTGGGGTTGTAGCCGTGATCCGCGAGACGCTGCGCAAGGTCGCTTCCGGCGAGTTCCTGACCGAGGGCGAGGCCGAGCGGGCGCTGGAGACTATAATGGAGGGTACCGCGCCGCCGGCGGCGACGGCGGCCCTGCTGACCGCGATGCGGCTGCGGGGCGAGTCGGTGGCGGAGATCGTGGGATTTGCCCGCGCCATGCGCCGATTTGCCGAGAAGGTCGAGGCGCCCGAGGACGTGGTGGACACCTGCGGGACCGGCGGCGACGCCAAGGGGACCATCAACGTCTCCACGGCGGCGGCGTTCGTGGCGCGTGGGGCAGGGGCCACCGTCGCCAAGCACGGCAACCGGGCCGCCACGAGCCGGGCCGGTAGCGCCGACGTGCTGGAGGCGCTCGGGGCCGAGATAGAGCTCGGGCCGGAGACGGTCTCGAAGTGCATCGCCGCCGCGGGCGTCGGCTTCATGTTCGCCCGCACCCACCACCCGGCGATGAAGTTCGTCGCCCCGGTGCGGGCCGAGCTGCCGTTCCGCACCATCTTCAACCTGCTCGGGCCGCTCACCAACCCCGCCGGGGCCCGGCGCCAGCTCATCGGGGTCTTCGACGGCGCCTACGTCCGGCCCGTCGCCGCGTCGCTCGCGGAGCTGGGCGCGGAGAAGGCGCTCGTAGTCCACGGGACCGACGGGATGGACGAGATCACGGTCACGGCCCCGACCCTCGTGGCCGAGGTCCGGGACGGCACGATCGAGGAATACAAAATTTCCCCGGAGGACTTTGGTCTTACCCGCCACGCTCCAGACGGTCTCCTCGGTGGCGACGCCCACCTCAACGCCCGCATCTTGCGCGACGTACTCTCCGGCGCCGAGCGCGGCGCCGCCCGAGACGTGATCCTGCTCAACGCCGGGGCCGCCGTCTACGTCGCGGGCCGGGCCGGGAGCTTGGATGAAGGAGTGGTCCTCGCCGCCAAATCCGTGGATTCCAGGGCCGCCGCCGAAGCCCTCGAAGACTTCGTCCGCGTTACCCGCCGCCTCTCGGGGGCCGTGTGACGGTGTCCGTATGACGGTCCTCGACGACCTGGCCGCCGCCGCGCTCCGGCGGGCCGGGGAGCTACGGGCGACGACTGGCCTCGACGCGCTCTACCAGCAGGCCCTCCTGTTCGAGAAGCGGGACTTCGCCGCCGCGCTCGCCGCGCCGGGCCTCTCCGTTATCTCCGAGATAAAACGCGCCTCGCCCTCCGCCGGCTTTATCCGGGAAGTGGACCCCGCCGCGTGGGCCGCCCGCTACGAGGAGGAGGGTGCGGCCTGCCTCTCCGTACTAACCGAGCCCGGGCGCTTCAAGGGCTCCCTCGAAGACCTCGACGCCGCGAGAGGGAGCGTTACGCTCCCCGTGATCCGCAAGGACTTTACCGTGGACGAGGCGCAGGTGCTCGAAGCCGGGACCCGCGCCGACGCCGTGCTGCTCATCGCGGCGCTCTTCGAGGCGGCGACGCTCGCCCGCTACGTCTCCCTGGCCGTCGAGGTCGGGCTCACGCCGCTCGTCGAGGTCCACGACGAGCGGGAGGCGGAGCTGACCCTGGAGAGCGGGGCGCGGGTCATCGGGGTCAACAACCGCAACCTGCGCGACTTCACCGTGGACCTCGGCACCTTCGAGCGTCTGGCGAGCCGCCTGGAAGGCGCTACGCTCGTCGCCGAGAGCGGGGTAAAAACTCCAGAGGACGGCAAGCGGCTGCGCGACGCCGGGGCCGACGCGGTGCTCGTCGGGGAGGCGGCGATGCGGGACCCGGCGCTGGTGGCAGGGCTCTCCGCAATACCCTAGCGAGTCAATCTGGAGCTGTTGCGGCCACGTTGCCTCCGGGCAGATTATGATTTCGAGTAGGTCGTTGGTTTGACGTTTATACACTCGAACGCTCGGAACAAGCCTTCTCGGAAGCACGTCACGCTTTTGTAGTCTTCAAGCAACCACAAAAATCGTCTGTTTGGGGGAGGTAGCAGAAGGTACAAGGGTGTTAAGATTCCTCCACGTGCGGAAGGTATGGGCAGGTGTTGCGACGGGGCAAAGGTAAGACGCTTTGACCTCCGAGGGTTTCCAGAAGAGTCCGTCTCGGGTGGTGGGGAACGGGCCGTTTCAGCCGCCAACCCTCGCGTTGCGGTGCAGGGCCATGCCGGAAGTAGCCAGGCTGGTGGCCGGGGGGAGTGAGGAGGAGATCTGTTTTCCGTGAGACCTGCCCTAGAAACCGAACTACCAGGAGGAACCGCCGATGGCACTCTGGAGACCAGACCCTAGCTTCTACCCCTCGCCGCGCATGGCGATGCGGGGACCCCGGGAGAAGCTCGCTTACGTAGTGGTCCTGAACCCCGACGAAGCGTTGCATCTCAACGGCGACCGGCGCCCCGACGCGGTCGCCGTGTTGGACCTCGACCCGGACTCGGGGACCTACGGCCAGGTCGTCGGACGGGTGGAGATGCCGAACGCCGGTGACGAGCTGCACCATTTCGGCTGGAACGCGTGCAGCTCGGCGCTCTGTCCCTACGCGCCCCACCCGCACGTCGAGCGCCGGTACCTGGTCGTACCCGGCATCCGCTCCTCGCGGATACACATAATAGATACCAGGCCCGAGCCGCGAGAGCCGCGCATCGTCAAGGTGATAGAGCCCGAGGAAATCCACGAACGCACCGGCTACAGCCGCCCCCACACCGTCCACTGCGGACCCGAGGGCGTCTACGTGAGCACGCTCGGCAGCCCGGAGGGGGAAGGACCAGGGGGCGTGTTCATCATGGACCACGAGAGCTTCGACCCCCTGGGGGCCTGGGAGGTCGACCGGGGGCCGCAGTACCTGGCCTACGACTTCTGGTGGCACCTCGGCTACGACACCATGATCACCAGCGAGTGGGGCACGCCGAACATGATCGAGGGTGGCCTCGTTCCCGAAAAGCTATTGGGCAGCGAATACGGGCATCAGCTGCACCTCTGGGACCTGCGCCGGCGGCGGCACCTGCAGGCCCTGGACCTCGGGGAAGAGTACCAGCTAGTGCTGGAGCTCCGGCCCGCCCACGACCCGAGCAAGACCTACGGCTTCGTCAACGCGGTCGTCAACCTCAACGACCTCTCGTCTTCGATCTGGCTCTGGCACCGCGAGAACGGCCGGTGGGGTATCCGGAAGGTCATAGACATCCCCGCGGAGCCGGCGGAACCGGACCAACTGCCGCCCGCCCTGAAGGACTTCGCGGCGGTGCCGCCGCTGGTCAGCGACATCAACCTCTCCCTCGACGACAGGTTCCTCTACGTCTCGTGCTGGGGCACCGGAGAGCTGAGGCAGTACGACGTCTCCGATCCGTTCAACCCGCGGCTCACGGGCTCCGTGCACCTCGGGGGCATCGTCCGCGAGGCGGCGCACCCGAAGACCGGCCAGCCCCTGAACGGCGGACCGCAGATGGTGGAGTTGAGCCGCGACGGGCGCCGGGTGTACTTCAGCAACTCGCTGTACGCCGCCTGGGACGCGCAGTTCTATCCGGAGGGCATCCGGGGCTGGATCGTCAAGCTGGACGCGAACCCCGAAGGCGGTCTCACCATAGACCCCGACTTCTTTATCGAGTTCGAAGAGGGTGAGAGGCCGCACCAGATCCGGCTGGAGGGCGGTGACTCTTCCTCTGACTCTTACTGCTACGCCTCGTGAGCGAGAGCTGGCCGTGGCTCACGCTGGCCCTGCTGGGCGCTTACCACGGCCTCAACCCGGCGATGGGCTGGCTCTTCGCGGTGGCGCTGGGCCTGCAGGAGCGGCGACGAGGCGCCGTCCTGCAAGCCCTCCCGCCGATCGCCCTGGGGCACGCCGCGGCCGTCTTCCTGGCCGTGCTCGTCATCGGGGTGGCCCAGGTCGTGGTCCCGCTCGACGCGTTGCGCTACGCGTGCGCCGGCGCGCTGATCCTCTTCGGCCTGTACAAGCTCATCAGGCGCCGGCACCCGCGCTGGGTCGGCATGCAGGTCGGCTTCAGAGACCTGACGGCCTGGTCGTTCTTGATGGCGACCGCCCACGGCGCGGGCCTGATGCTCGTCCCGGTGCTATTGAAGCTCTCGGAAGAGACGCACGACGGCTCCGGCCACGCCAACCACGCCAACCACGCCAGCCACGCCGCCGGGGCCGGCGGGCCAACGCTGGTCACCGACCTGGCGGTGCTTGGTATCCACACCCTGGCGATGTTCGCGGTGATGGGCTTGGTGGCGATGGTGGTCTATGAGAAGCTGGGAGTAACGATACTCAAGCGCGCCTGGTTCAACGTCGACCTCTTGTGGGCGGTAACCCTGGTAGCGGCCGGCGTGGTCACGCTCGTCATCTAGAAGCAAATTACGAAACCGGAGCCGCGAGCGTAGACTGGGGCTTGCCGGAAGCACGGGGTCTTCAGACCGGACGCGTTCACTAGCCCGTCTCCATCGGGCAGAACCGGTTTAATGATCACCAGGTCGCATCTGTCCAGCACCTCATGGGTTTCATTTGGCGTCCCGGCCTGGGCAATCACTTCCAGGTCTGGGTCATCGTTCAGCACGAAGGCGAGCCCCTGCCGGAATGAGGAGTGAGCGTCAACCAGGAGGATTTTGCTCAGCCGTGGGTTCGGTGCTTCCATAGCGGGGCTAACTCAGGGGGGCCGTGACGAAGTTGGCGGAGAACCGCTGGCACCAGACCGAGATCGCCCGGTGCTCGTCCGGGTCGAACTCGTCCGGCAGCGCGTAGGTCTGGTCGCCCTGGTTGCCCTTTAGCTGCCCGAGGTTGAGGAAACCGGCGTCCGTCACCGTTTGGGCGTCGTTGGCGTCGGGGGCGGCGACGGCGTACACGTACAGGTCGGGACCGTTCTCTACGTTCAGGTTCTCCAGCCGCAGCACGTGAGAGCCGTCTTCCAGACGGTACACGAGGGCGTCGCCCGTGCCCGCGTACTCGACGTCGTGGAACCCGCCGGAGGAGACCAGGACCGGGCCTCGGGGCTCCGGCTCCTCTTCCGTCTCCGGGTCCGTGCGGGGTGCGGGCGTGGCGGGCGATGCTTGCTGGACGGAGCTTTCGTCAGCGGAGGCGGGGTTCGATTCGGCTTCGAACTCCTCGTTGACCTCGGTGTCGAGGAACAGCGTCTGGACGCCGAACACCGCCAGGGCCAGGTACAGACCGGCGGCGGTAGCCAGCGCCACGATCCCCCAGAACAGCGGTCTACGCATCAGTCTTCCAGGCATCGCTACCTTTCTTCGGAGGTTGGGTTACGGACGGCGTATCCTATTCGCCAGTTCTTTTTCGGAGCCAGGCGGGGACCAGGGAGACCGCGACGAAGAACACCGCCGCTATCCCCAGGTAGATAAAGGTCCGGGTCAGGTCCTCGCGGGCGCTCGCCAGGGAGCCCCCCGCGAAGGTGTAGACGATCACGCCCGGCAGGATGCACACGGTGGTCAGGAGCGCGTAGGTGGGGAGCCCGATCCTGGTGAGCCCGTAGGCGTAGTTTTGCAGGTTGAACGGGAACAGGGGTACGAGCCGGGTGATGAGCAGCATCCGCCAACCGTGGCGCTCCACGCCCTCGTCCAGTTTCCTGATGCGCGCGTTGTTCTCTACCCAGCCTTCGACCAGGCCGCGGGCGGCGTACCGGCCGGTCAGAAAAGCCAGGGTAGCGCCGACGCTAGCCCCGATCAGGGTCCACAGGGTGCCCCACACGGGTCCGAATACGAGACCGGCCAGGAGGGTGAGCGGCGTGCCGGGGAGGAACGCGACCGTGGCGACGACGTACAGGGTAATGAAGATGATGGGCGCGGCGGCCCCGAAACCGTGGATCCAGTCCCTAAGTCCTTCCAGGCTGTCCAGGCTTATGTACTGCGTCAGCCCGGTGAGGCGCGTGGCCGCTACGACGGCTACCAGGACGGTGGCAGCGATGAGGAGGCGTCTCCGCTGGTTCCTGACGCCCGCGGCATCAAGCTCGGCTGTGTCTCTGGGCGGGCCGTCATCCCTGTCCATTGGCTTCCTCCTCTCTGCGTTGTCTATAAGACGTAATCTATGGCGTGGTTCTTACAGGTCTTTTCCGGATTCTTGCAAATTGCTTGACAGAGGTGTTCGGGGTGGCAGTCGTCTCCAAGGTCTGTGACAGGCTCAGCCGGACCGTATAAGGAGTACACTTCAAAGGATGATCCTAGTAAAAGTCTGCGGCATAACCAATTCCGGCGACGCCCGTGCCGCGGCCGACGCCGGCGCGGATGCGATCGGGCTCGTCTTTGCCCCTAGCTCCCGGCGGGTAAGCCTGGAGGCGGCGCGGGAGGTCTCCGCCGCGCTGCCGGGCGGCGTGCTGAAGGTCGGGGTGTTCGTGAACGAGAAGCCGGAGGAGGTGCTACGGATCGCCGGGGAGGTCGGGCTGAATTTCGCCCAGCTCCACGGGGATGAGACGCCGGAGGAGGTGGACGCCGTGCGAGGTGGCGGGATCGGGGTGGTAAAGGCGTTGCGGGTGCGGGATGCCGACTCGCTGGCGGTGCTGGAGGACTACGAGGCGGACTTCTTCTTGCTGGACTCCTACAGCGCCAAAGCGCGGGGCGGGACGGGGGAGCGCTTCGACTGGGAGCTGGCGAAGGCGCTCAGAGGGTATGCTAACATTCTCGTCTCCGGCGGCCTTACGCCGGAGAACGTGCGGGCGGCGGTCGAGTTCTTCGAGCCTTACGGTGTCGACGCTTCAAGCTCCCTCGAAGACACGCCGGGCAAAAAGAACGAAGAGCGGGTTCGGAGGTTCGTCAGTGCAGCAAAAGGTTGAGACCGGGTACTTCGGTCCCTACGGGGGCCGGTACGTGCCGGAGACCCTCATACACGCCCTCGAAGAGCTGGAGGAGGCCTACGAGCGCTACCGCGACGACCCCGAGTTCGTCGAGGAGCTGGACGGCCTCTCGCGGGACTTCGTGGGGCGCCCGACGCCGCTGATGTTCGCGGGCCGGCTCACGGAGAAGTGGGGCGGGGCCAACGTGTGGTTCAAGCGCGAGGATCTGGCGCACACGGGGGCGCACAAGATCAACAACACCCTCGGACAGATCCTGCTCGCCGACCGGATGGGCAAGCAGCGCATTATCGCCGAGACGGGGGCGGGCCAGCACGGGGTCGCCACCGCCACCGTCGCCGCCCTCTACGGCAAGGCGTGCGTCGTGTACATGGGCGAGGAGGACACCCGCCGCCAGAAGCTGAACGTGGTGCGCATGAAGCTGCTGGGCGCGGAGGTCGTGCCGGTCCTCAGCGGCTCCCGGACGCTCAAGGACGCGGTGAACGAGGCGATAAGGGACTGGGTCACCAACGTCGAGGACACCCACTACATTATCGGGAGCGTGGTGGGGCCTGCGCCTTACCCCCGCATTGTGCGGGACTTGCAGACCGTGATCGGGCGCGAGATAGAGGTCCAGGCGCGCGAACGCTTCGGCGGCGACCCGGACGCTATCGTCGCCTGCGTCGGCGCGGGCTCGAACGCCATCGGCGCCTTCCACCCGTTTATCGGGCGTGAGGGCGTGCGGCTGGTGGGCGTGGAGGCCGCCGGGCATGGCCTGTCCTCCGGCGAGCACGGGGCGTCGCTGGCCGAGGGGAAGCTGGGCGTGCTGCACGGGGCCAAGAGCTACGTGCTCCAGACGGAGGCCGGCCAGATCCGGGAGGCCCACTCCATCTCCGCCGGGCTGGACTACCCGGCTACCGGCCCGGAACACGCCTACCTCAAGGACGAGCACTTCGCCGAGTACGCCAGCGTGGACGACGAGGAGGCGCTGGCGGCGTTTACCCTCTGCTCGCGGGCCGAGGGCATCATCCCGGCGCTGGAGACGGCCCACGCCATCTCGTACGCGGAGAAGGTGGCGAAGGAGCTCGGGCCGGGGAAGAACATGATCATCAACCTCTCCGGGCGCGGCGACAAGGACGTGGAGGTCGCCTCGGAAGCCCTCGGGGTGGACGCCCGCGAGGCGGAGGAAGTCTCCGGTGACGGGTAGCGAGCGCGGTAGTGAGAAGCTGCGGGCGGCGTTCCCGGGAGACCGGGCCGCCCTGATCCCTTACCTCACTGGTGGCTACCCGACGCTGGAGGGGGCGCGCGAGGTGGGGGAGGCGTACCTGGCGGCGGGCGCGGACGTGGTGGAGATCGGGGTCCCGTTCTCCGACCCGCTGGCGGACGGCCCCACGATCCAGGACACCACCACCCGGGCGCTCGCCAACGGCGCCGACCCGGACTACTGCCTGGAGTTGGCCTCCTCGTTCGCGGATCGCGCGCCGGTGGTCTTCCTCGTCTACTACAATGTCGTCTTCGCCCGGGGGATGGAGGCGTTCCTGGAGGACGCCGCGGAAGCGGGGGTGTCGGGGCTCGTGATCCCGGACCTCCCCGTGGTCGAGGCCAAAGAATTCGGCGCGCTCGCCGCCGAGAAGGGCGTCGCGCTCTGTCCCCTGGTCGCGCCGACCACGACGGACGGGCGCGTCGAGGAGATCGGCCGGGCGGCCACGGGCTTTGTGTACTGCGTCTCGGTGGCGGGGGTGACCGGCGCGCGCGAGAAGCTACCACCGGGGGCGGTAGAGCTGTTGCGCCGGGTCCGGTCGAGGGTCGAGGCCCCGGCGGCGCTGGGGTTCGGCATCTCCTCCACGGACGCCGCCGTCGAGGCCGCCGCCGAAGCGGACGGCGTGATCGTCGGCAGCAAGCTGATGCAGCTCGTCGCCGAGGGCGGCCCGGAAAGGGCCGGAAGGTGGCTGGAAGAGGTGCGGACGGCGCTCGCGGGCGCGGTTCGGACCGGTACGGGAGAGCGGCATTAGGAACTGGCTCAGCAAGCGGCGGGAGTACAGCCGGACGCCGGCACCCGAGACCGAGAGCGGCCTCGGCCCGGTAGAGGGCGTCTTCACCAAGTGCCGGGAGTGCGGCCAGCCCGTCTACGAGAAGGAGTTGGCGGCCCGCTTCAACGTGTGTCCCAACTGCGAGTTCCACTACCCGCTGCCGGCCCCGGACCGCGTGCGGCTCCTGACAGACCCCGGCTCTTTCAGGGAGGTCGACGGCGGCATGCAAGCCTCGAACCCGCTGGGCTTCGAGGGGTATGAGGACCGGTTGGAGACCGCGCGGGCCAGGAGCGGGCTGCAGGAGGCCGTCCTGTGCGGCGTCGGGGAGATCGGCGACCGGCGCGTGGCGCTCGCGGCGATGGACTTCCGGTTTATCGGGGGCTCGATGGGGAGCGTGGTCGGCGAGAAGGTGACCCGGACCATCGAGCTCGCCTACGCCGAGGAGCTGCCGCTGGTGGTCGTCTCGGCCTCCGGCGGGGCGCGGATGTTCGAGGGCGTCTACTCCCTCATGCAGCTCTCCAAGACCAGCGTGGCGCTGGCGCGGTACGTGGAGGGATCGTGGCCGTTCGTGTCGGTGCTCACCGACCCGACCTTCGGCGGGGTAACGGCGTCGTTCGCGACGGCGGCGGACGTCATCGTGGCCGAGCCGGGGGCCAGGATCGGCTTCGCCGGCTCGCGGGTCATAGAGCAGACGACCAAGGAGCGGCTGCCGGAGGGATTTCAGACGGCCGAGTTCCAGAGAGAGCACGGGATGGTGGACCGGATCGTCCACCGGCTGGAGCTAAAGAACGACCTGCGGCTGTTGCTGGGGATACTCGCGTGATCCTGGACTTCGAACGGCCGATCAAGGAGCTCGAAGAGCGTATCTCTGAGTTGCAACGCCTCGCGGGCGAGAGCGAGGAGCTGCTCGCGGAGATCTCGCGCCTGGAGGAAGCCTTGGACGCGGCACGCCGGCGCATCTTCTCTAACCTCTCGCCCTACCAGCGGGTCCAGGTCGCCCGCCACCCCGACCGCCCCAACTTCCGCGCCTACCTCGAAGCCCTCGTCGAGGACTTCTACGAGCTGGCCGGCGACCGGCTCTACGGCGACGACCCGGCGGTGCGCGGGGGCTTTGCCCGGCTCTTGGGACACAAAGTCGTCCTGATCGGGCACGACAAGGGCGCGGACGTGAAGAGCCGCGTCGAGGGCAACTTCGGCATGGCCCACCCGGAGGGCTACCGCAAGGTGAAGCGCCTCTACGGCCTCGCTGCCCGCTTCGGGCTGCCGGTGGTGACGCTCGTGGACACGCCGGGGGCGTTCGCCGGCCGTGGGGCCGAGCAGCGGGGGCAGGCGTGGGCCATATCCGACGACCTCATGGCGCTCGCCCGCTCGCCGGTGCCGGTGGTCTCCGTGGTGATCGGGGAGGGGGGGTCCGGAGGGGCCCTGGCGATGTGCGCCGCCGACTACGTGGGGATGCTGGAGAACTCCTACCTCTCGGTCATAGCCCCGGAAGCCTGCGCCTCTATCATCTTCCGCGACCCGGGCTGGGCCGCCGAGGCCGCCGAGGCCCTCAAGCTCACGGCGCGGGACCTGAAAGAGCACGGAATCGTGGACGAGGTACTCCCGGAGCCCCTCGGTGGCGCCCACCGGGAGCCGAACGCCGCCATAGAGGCGGTCGGCGTGGCCCTGGGACGTGTGCTCTCCGGCCTCGGTGAGATGGACCCGAAGACCATCCGGGACTCCCGCCACGAACGTTACCGGCGCATCGGGACGCACGCCGGAGGTTAGGGAATGCCAGGCTCCGGAGCTCCGGCCTCCGGTGGCAAAGCGGGTGTCCAAGATGGAGCGGCGCGCCGCAGGGCGGGCTCCGAGCAGAACCCTGCGCCTCCCCCTACCTCTCACCACCGGACAATGCTCACCTCCGGATCACCTCTTGCCAGATAATCTCGTTCCACTGTCCGGCGCTCCGGGGTGGTGCGGTCGCCTGGAAGCGTCGCTCCGCACTGAAGCCGCCCTTTCCGTCACCCGGGATCACCGCGCCCGCTGTCGTCGGCACGCTTTACCCACTGCCCTACCATCCAGCTCTCTTTCCCGCTGATGTATGAGCCTACCTCCGTACCACCACGCGCCTCACCGGGCTGCTGGAAGCCCGAAGCCCCTCGTTCGCGTTCCCCGCGAACCGAACCTGGTAGAACACGGTCCGGTTTGGCCTCAAACCCCGGAAGACGTACGCGCCGTTGGCGTTCGTCCTCACGGCCTGCACCGGACGGAACTGGCTCGTCTCCGCCACCCTCTGGAAGAGCACCACCCGCCGGTTCGCCGCCGACTCGCCCGGAGTAAAGAGCTTCCCCGAGCGGTTGATCGTTCTACCGGGCTGAATGCTGGTCACCCCCGCGTTGAGGGTGATCCTGGTGGGCGCGGCGACGGTGAAGGCGTTGTTGCGGATGGCTTCCTGACCGTCCGGGTTACGGACTTCGATGGCGTACCCGCCCGGGGGCATGCTTGAAGGTATGGCGAACCGGGCGGTGAGGTTGCCGGAAGGTCCGAGGGAGACGGAGGAGGCGCGCAGGCGCACCGCGCCGTCGAGGGCGACCCTTGCTCCGTCCCGGAGGTTCTCGCCTTCGATGGAGACGTTTACGTTCCTTCCCCGCAGCGACTCGTTCGGGGAGACGTTCGTTATGGTCGGCGCGGGGAGCGCGACGACCGAGAAGGCTTCTTCCAGGACGCCCGTTTGTCCGTCGGAGTTCCTTACCTCCACGGTGTACTCGCCGAGGGGCAGGCCGTCGGGGAGCGAGAGGTTGCCGGTGAGCTCGCTGCCTCCTCCGTTCGCCTCTACGTCCTCGATCCCGAGCCGGATGGAGCCGCGCACCAGCGCCGCTCGCGACTCGCCGCTGAAGCCCGAGCCGGAGATCGTCAGCGGGACCGTCTCCCCCCGGGTCCCTTCGCCAGGGTCCACACCCTCGACCACCGGTGCGGCTCGGGGTGCGACGGTGGTCCTGAGCGTGGAGACATTGTTCGATATGTTCCGGTCTCTCTGGTCGGCGCGCACGCTCGCGGTGTTCACGAACGTGCCCGCCCGCTCGGGGCGCACCACGATCTCCACGCTCGCGCTGTCGCCCCAGGCGAGACCTCCTACGGAACACTCCACCGTCTCCGTCCCCGAGCACTCGCCCTTTGAGGGGGTCGCCGAGACGAACTCCACGTCCCCCGGCAGGTCGTCCGTGAGTACGACGCCCGTGGCCGGAAGCGGGCCATCGTTGGTGGCGGTCAGGGTGTAGGTCAGCTCCTCTCCGGCGGTGATCCCCTCCGGCTGCGCCGACTGGGAGACCTTCACGTCCGCCGACTGCTCGCAGTAGAGGGCCGGGTCGTTCTCGGCGCGCACCCCGCGGCCGTAGAGCCGCCACGTGAGGTGCGGTGTGATCGTCACGTCGAAGGTAACCGAGAAGACCCGCTTGAAGACGCCGGGGTTGAAGTCTATCGGCTGGGTCCGGCGGGCCGGCAACGGCGCGAAGAAGTTCTGCGCGCCGACCACAACCTCGGTCGTCTGCTCGTTGTGGTTTATGTACCCGAAGTACGCCGTGAGCTGGTTGCGGCTCCGGTCGAACTCCACGCAGTCGAGCGTCGGGATGACGCGCTGCGCGCCCGCCACCCCGACCGCGAACTCCGCCTTCGCCTCCCGGCCGTCCGGGTTTCGCACCACGACGTCGTAGAGGTCGGCGCTCTCAGAGATGGTTACGACGGCCCGGATCTCCGCCCCCGACACCACCTCCGTCGAGGTTGCGGCTATCGTGGTGGTCGTCTGGCCCCGGGATTCCAGCCGGAACGCTGCTCCCGGCTGAAACCCCGAACCCGCTACGACGAAGGTGTTCGCCACGCCGCGCTCGACCGTGTGCGGCAAGACCTCCGTGATCCTCGGCGGAGGCTCCTCGGCCCGCGCCGGGGAGGCGAGAGTCGCCGCCGCGAAGGCTACAGCGACGACGATGAACATTACATGCTTGAGCGAGAACGCTTCGAGTCTCATCAGGCTCCTCGGATCCGGGCCGGCAACGGTATCTCTACTGGGCCGTCTTCTGCCGTCTTGGAGAGGGTTGCCGGCTTCTTCAGTCTGCCTGCGAGCCGCTCTTCCACTCCCGCTTCACGCGTCCGGCGAACCGGGGTCACGGTCGGCTACCGGTCCGAGCGGAGGCTCTCGACCTCCCCGGACCAGTTCGGGGGTTCATCGTCTCCGCTTGCATGGCCCAGCCTCCGATCCTCGTTGCTACCGTATATCTTTGACTCTACGGCTCCGGGCATTCGAGGGACATGCAAAGTACCCACCGACTACCGGCAGAGTTGCTGCTTGACCGGGGATCGCCGCAGGATGCATACTGATGCCAGGAGGATCTTTCGTGACGATACAACGGGCATCTACGTTCGGGGCCTGGCTCAGGCGTTACCGGTACGCCGCCGGCCTGACGCAGGAGGAGCTGGCCGCGCGGGCCGGGCTCGGGGTGCGGACGATCAGCAACCTCGAGCGCGGCGTGAGCAAGGCTCCCTACCAGGACACCGTCCGCCGGCTCGCCGAAGCCCTCGGGCTCTCCGACGGTGAACGGGCCGACCTCTTGGGCTCCGCCCGCTCTCCGGAGGAGCTGCCCGGGCGCGAAGCCGCCCGGCCGGAGGTCCGGGGTGCCTTCCTCGGGGCGGTCCCCCAAGAGCGGCTGGTAGCGCGGGAGAAGGAGCTGGGCGTGGCCTTGGGTGCGCTGGAGGCTGTGGCGGGCGGGACGGGACGGCTGGTGCTGCTGGCCGGGGAGCCGGGCATCGGCAAGACGCGGCTGGCGCAGGAGGCCAGCGTGTACGCGCGGGAGAAGGGGTTCCGGGTGGCCGCCGGCCGCTGCTACGAGGCACAGGGCGGGGTGCCTTTCTACCCGTTCCTGGAAGCGTTGTCCCGGCTCTACGAGGCCGCGCCGCCGGAGGTCCGGGCGGGGGTACCGGAGCGGTGGCCCTACCTCGTCCGCCTGTTCCCGGACCACTTCCCGGCCCGGGACGCGCCGCCCTCGGAGAGTCCGGAGGAGTCTCAGTTGCTGCTGCGGGCGGTCGCCGGGTTCGTGCGGGAGGTCGCGGCCTCCGGGCCCGTGGCTCTCCTGCTGGACGACTTGCACTGGGCGGACGGCGCGAGCGTGGACCTCCTGGCCCACCTCGCCCGGCACATGAGGGGAGAGCGGGTCTTGATCCTGGGCACGTATCGCGACGCGGAGGCCGGGCAGGGGCATCCGCTGCGCCGGGCCGTGCAGGAGCTGCGGCGGGAGCGGCTCGTAGAAGAGGTCCCCGTCCGGAACCTCCGCAGCGAGGAAGTCTCGGCCCTCGTGTCGAACCGGCTGGACGGGGCGGAGGTCTCCGAGGAGTTCGCCGGCCTGATGTACGGGCACACGCGAGGCAACCCGTTCTTCACGGTCGAGGCGCTGCGGGCCCTGATCGAGCGCGGAGACCTCACCCGCTGGGAGGGGCGCTGGGTCCGCCGGGAGATCGAGGCGATCGAGGTCCCCGAGAGCGTGAGCGAGGCCATATCCGAGAGGACCTCGCGCCTCGGGCCGGAGGCCCGGAGCGTCCTGGAAGAGGCGAGCGTCTTTGGCCTGGTGTTCGCTTTCGAGGACTTGCGGGCGGTCTCCGGCCGCGACGAGCGGGAAGCGGAGGTGGCTCTGGAGGAGGCGCTGGCCGCCGGGCTCCTCCAGGTGGAGAACGACCGCTACGTCTTCAACCACCCGCTTACCCGGCAGACCCTGTACGCCCGGCTCTCCCCGGCGCGCCGCAAGAGGCTGCACCGGGCGGCGGGAGAGGCCCTGGAGAGGCTGGGAGAGCGGGCCCGGGAACGCCGGGCTGCGGAGGTCGCCCGGCACTTCTCGGAGGGCGGAGAGCCCGGACGGGCGGCGGCGTACGCCCTGCTGGCCGGCGCGGAGGCGGAGGCGGTGTTCGCCCTCGCGGAGGCGGAGAGCGCCTACCGGGAGGCGCTCTGGCTCGCGGAGGCGGCGGAAGACGGGGCCGCGACGGTCGAGGCGCTAAAGAGGCTCGGTATCGTGCTGACGCTGGTCGCCCGGTGCGACGAGGCGCTGGCCGGCCTCGAGCGGGCGGCGGCGCTGGCCGTGGAGGCCGGGGACCGGGAGAACGAGGTGCAGGTCGCCGCCTACACGGGCCTGGCGCACTTCTACAAGGGAGGTGCGGAGGACGAATTTGTAGAGCGGCTCCGCGCCCTGGCGGAGGGGACCTCTCCAGAGTCTTCCGGGGTCCGGCTGGAGAGCCTGGCCACCCTCTGGCGCGCGCTGGCCGCCCTCCTGTTCACCGCCCACCGCTACGACGAGTCGCTGGAGGCGTCCCGGCGCACGCTGGAACTCGCCCGGAAGACCGGGGACGACGACCGGGTGGTCCGGGCCGAGATAGCGTACGCCAAGGCCCTCATCTTCCTGCGCCGCCCGGCGGAGGCTCGCGAGGCTCTGGGGGCGGCGATGCCGCTGGCGGAGAGGGCCGGGTCCACCCTGAACATACTCTTCGGCACGCTCATGCTCGACCTGCTGGACACGGCCCGCGGAGCGTTCGGGCGCGGCCTCGAATGGTCCCGGCGGGGGCTCGTCCTCGCCGGGCGGCTGGAGAACCGGCACGAGATCTCCTTCCGGAGGGCCCGGACGGGCCTGATCCACTTCTACCGGGGTGAGTGGAAGGAGGCCCGCCGGCAACTGGAGCGGGCCGCGGAGCTGGGCCGCTCCATCGGGCCGATGTTCCTCTCCGCCTGGCCGCCGGGCTACCTGGGCGCGTTGTGCATGGCCGAGGGGGACTGGGAGGAGGCGGCCCGCCACCTGGAAGAGGCCCGCAGCCTGGCGGAGCAGGTCCGCTGGCCCACCTCGCTGCGCTACGCGTTGGCGCTGCGGGCGGAGCTACACCTGCTGCAGGGCCAGCCCGGGGCCGCGATAGAACTCCTGGAGCCGCTGGCGGAGCTCCCGAACCCCGACTGGCTCTACGCCACCGTCCTGCTGACGGTGCTGGCAGAAGCCTGCCTGGATTCGGGCGATGCCCCGAGGGCCGCAGAGCTTGCAGGCCGGGCCGTAGACGAGGCCGCGACGATGGACAACCGGGTGGACCTGGTGGGGGCGCTCCGGGTCCGGGGAGCGGCGCTGGCTGGTCAGGGACGCGGGGATGAGGGAGCCGCGGTGCTGGAGAAAGCGTTGTCTCTGGCGCGCTCCATAGCCTACCCCTACGCCGAAGGAAGGGTCCTGCGCGAGCAGGGTATGCTCCACCTCCGCAAGGGTGCGGAAGGGCAGGCGCGGGAGCGGCTCTCCGCGGCGCTGGAGGTCTTCCACCGGCTGGGGGCGCGCCGGGAAGCCGGGCGGACGCTCCAGGTCCTCGAAGAAGGTGCAGAGGGGGTCCGGTAGCCCGCAGCTCCCCGCTGCTTGCGCCTGGGGCTAACGTCCGGGGCTGACGGGTGCCGACTACCTCCAGAACACCAGACCTATGGCCACGAGCACCGCCACGAAGGCGGCGAGCGCGAAAATCAGGGCGAGGCCCGGACCCTCGAAGACCATCGCCGCGTAGACGGCCGCCAGCAGCACGAGGGCTACCGCGTAGGCGGCCATCCACGCCGGGGAGCGCACGCCGGTTAGAGGGCCGCGTCTCCGAGGAAGGACGACAGCTCTCTTGCCGTCTCCCCGGGTTTCTCTTCGGCCAGGAAGTGCCCGGATGCCAGGGGTGTTCCCCGCACGTTCCGGGCGTACTCGCGCCAGACCTCTTTCACGTCGTAGAGCCGCTCCATCACGCCGGCCGCGCCCCACAGAACCAGCAGCGGGCACTCTATAATGTCCCCTCTCTCCGCGTCCGCGTCGTCGTGGGCGAGGTCTACGGAGGCCGCGGCGCGGTAGTCCTCGCAGCTCGCGTGGATCGCGCGGGGGTCGCTGAAGCAGCGCGCGTACTCGGAGATGGCTTCGGGCGCGAACGCGTCGAGGCTTGTTCCCCAGCCACCGAGCTTCTTGTGGAGGTAGTAGCCGGGGTCGGCCCCGATCAGCCTCTCCGGCAGGTCGTATGGCTGGATGAGGAAAAACCAGTGATAGTAGGCCGTGGCGAGGTCTTTGTTGACCGTCGCGAAGACCGCCCGCGTGGGGATGATGTCCAGCACAGTCAGCTTCGTGACCCGCTCCGGGTGGTCGAGGGCCATACGGTGGGCGACGCGGGCTCCCCGGTCGTGCCCGGCGACGGCGAAAGACTCGAAACCCAGAGAGCGCATGACCTCTACCTGATCCCCGGCCATCGCGCGCTTCGAGTAGGCGGCGTGATCCGGGCCTCCCTCGGGCTTGGAGCTGTCGCCGTATCCCCGCAGGTCCGCGGCCACGACCGTGAAGTCCTCGGCAAGACGCGGGGCGACGAGGTGCCACATGGCGTGGGTCTGCGGGTAGCCGTGGAGGAGCAGCACCGGCGGGCCCTGGCCGCCGCGCACCAGGTTTATCTCCGCTTGCCGGGTCGTTATCCGGGCCTGCTCGAAGCCCTCGAACAACGCGCTACCCGAAAAAGGTGCGGGCGGCCTCGTAGAGGTCTTCGGGCACGGTCTTGGTCTCGTCGGTGGCCTCGGCGAGGGAGACGGTTACGATCTCGCTGCCGCGCAGGGCGACCATGCTGCCCCACTCACCGTTCTTTACGGCCTCGGCGGCGCGCAGGCCGTAGCGGGTGGAGAGGATGCGGTCGTAGGCGGTGGGGGTTCCGCCGCGCTGGAGGTGGCCCAGGACGACGTGGCGGGTCTCGATGCCGGTGCGCTCCTCGACCTCCTTGGCGAGCGTCTCGCCGATGCCGCCGAGCTGCACGTGGCCGAACTCGTCCCGCTCGGCGCTCTGGGTGATGTAGTCGTCGCTGAGCACGACGCCCTCGCTCACGGCTATGAGGCCCCACTTCTCGCCGCGCTCGGCCCGCTGCTTGAACAGGTCGGCGATGGCGTCCATGTCCGGCTCGACCTCGGGGATCAGGGTGACGTTCGCCGCGGAGGCGACGCCGGCGCCCCAGGTGATCCAGCCCGCGTGCCGGCCCATGACCTCGACGACCACGACCCGCTCGTGGCTCTTGGCCGTGGTGCGGAGCTTGTCTATGGCGTCGGTGGCGATGGTGACGGCGGTGTCGTAGCCGAAGGTAGTGTCCGTGGCCGAGAGGTCGTTGTCGATGGTCTTGGGACACCCGATGACCTGCGTGCCGAAGTCGTCGTGGAGACGCTTGGCGACGCCCAGAGTGTCGTCGCCGCCGATGGCGACGAGGGCGTCTATGCCGAACTCCTCCATCTGCTTTACGACCTTCTCGGCGTCGCCCTCGTTCTTGTACGGGTTGGTGCGCGAGGAGCCGAGGATGGTGCCGCCCTCCTGCAGGATGTAGCGCACGTCCTCCACGCCGAGGTCCATCACGCTGTCGGGCTCGGGGGAGAGAAGCCCCTTCCAGCCGCGCTTGATGCCGACGACCTCGTAGCCGTAGTCCTGGGCGCACCGGGTGGTTACCGCCCGGATCACGCCGTTCAGACCCGGCGCGTCGCCGCCGCCCGTCAACATCCCGACCCTGCGAACCTCCGCCATCGTCTCCTCCTCTAATCGAGCTTGCTCTGGTACGTTACGGTATGTCCTACCCGGAACCAGTCTAGCAAATCGGGAGAGAGGACTGGAAAGCCCCGGCTGTACTTTCCGGCCGCAAGCCACGCGGGACAGAGGGTTTCAGCGGGAGAAGAGGCGCGGAAGCCTACTCGTAGAGGCCGGCCTTCTGCTTCTGAAGTTCTATGGCGGTCTTTATGCTGCGGGCGTCGGGACGGGCCATGCGCCCGATCTGGTAGACCCTGCCGTTGTTTATCTCCAGCGTCAGCGTGCAGTTGACCATCCCCCGAACCTCGACCGTCGAGATGTCCTTGTGGCCGATGTCCTCGACCTTCTGGCCCTGCCAGCCGCTCGTTATCTGCACGCGGTCCTCGTAGACGCTCACTATGTGGTTGTTGTGCCCGGCTGCCTGAGCTATGGGTGGTTCCATGGGTGTCTCCTTGTCTACAGCCGACGATCCGCCTGTCAACTGTCCATTCTAACGGTCCGGAAGCGGTACAAAACGTTCCGGCGCGAAAAATCCGGGGGCAGCCTCTCCGCCCCCGGATTTTGTACTGGTTCCCGCCTTCCGCCAGGTGCGGCCCTCCCAGCGGCTACTCTCGGGACTGGGCGGTGGCGGCCGCCGGGTTGGAGGACCCGTTGCCGTTGGGATGGTCGGTCGCCACCAGGCTCTCGGCGTAACCGTAAGCGCCGTGCTCGCTGATGTCGAGACCGTTCAGCTCCTCGTCCGGCTTGACCCGGACGCCGATGGTCGCCTTGAGCAGGGCGAACACCGCCAGCGAGGCTATAAAGACGAAGCCGCCCGCGGCGACTATGCCCACCGCCTGGACACCGAGCTGGCCGAGCCCGCCGCCGTAGAACAGGCCGGGGTTGCCGCCGTTAGCCTCCGACAGCGCGGGGGTGGCGAAGAACCCGGTAGAGAGCGTGCCCCAGACACCCCCCATGCCGTGGGCCGCGATGGCCCCGACCGGATCGTCGATGCCGATGTTGTCGAAGAAGACCAGGCTCGCGTACATCACGATACCGGCTATAAAGCCGATGATCACCGAGGCCCACGGCGCCACGAAGGCGCACGAGGCGGTGATAGCGACGAGGGCGGCGATGGCGCCGTTGCCGGCCATACCCACGTCCACGTTGCGCCGGTAGGCGTAACTCATGACGATGCCGCCGAGCACGCCCGCGGCGGCGGCGAGGTTCGTGGTCAGGGCGATGTCGGCGATCTCCGGCACGGCGGCCAGCGTGGAGCCCGGGTTGAAGCCCTGCCAGCCGACCCACAGGATCAGCACGCCCAACACGGCCAGCGGCATGTTGTGGCCGTGGATGGCCTGGGGGCGCCCCTCGTCGTCGTACTTGCCGATACGGGGGCCCAGGATCAAGGTCCCCGCCAGCGCCGCCATCGCGCCGGAGAGGTGGACGACCGTCGAGCCGGCGAAGTCTTGCTTGCCGAGGCCGCTAAGCCAGCCGCCGCCCCAGACCCAGTGGGCCACCATCGGGTAGATCAAGCCCACGAAGATGACCGCGAAGATCAGGTAAACGGGGAACTTGGTCCGCTCCAGCATCGTGCCCCACACGATGGCCAGCGAGACCAGGGCGAAGGCCGCCTGGAAGATGAAGAACAGGGAGACCGGGATGCCGTCCGGCTCGAAGCCCGCCAGGAAGAAGCCCTCGGCCCCGAAGAGCGCGTTGCCCTCCCCGAAGGCCAGGCCGAAGCCCACCGCCCAGAACACGAGGACCCCGATGCCCATGTTCGCCAGGATCTTGGCGACCACGCTGCCCACGTTCTTCATGCGCGAGAACCCGACCTCCAGCATGGCGAAGCCCGCCTGCATGAACAGCACCAGGACGAACGCCACCATGACCCAGATGGTGTTGGCGACGAACTGCAGCTCCTCGCTACCGGCCGCGTCCTGGGCGAACGCCACCGCCGGCAACGCCAGCACCACCACCAGGATAACAGCGAGTATCAGTCCCAATCGGCGCAAAACTCTTCCTCCTTGCTACTGGTTGTATCGACCTCGCCAGCATATCCGCCTGTGTGCAGACAGTCTTTAGCCCGGTGTACAAAGATGGGTTTCTGCAAGGGGGAAGAGTTGTTCGGTTTGTACAAAGAGCGGTACGGGCTGGTGGGCTCCGTGCCCTACCGGTCGTGGAAGCTGGAGGGTTTTTCTGGGACGCGGCCGAGCAACTGCATGACCTTGATACCCAGGGTGAGGCTCTCCCGGTCCTCGCTCTTGTCCACGTCGAGGCCGGTGAGTTCGCCGACCCGGTCCAGCCGGTAGCGGATGGTGTGGC
Source organism: Actinomycetota bacterium (assembly GCA_004563715.1). Lineage (GTDB taxonomy): Bacteria > Actinomycetota > Rubrobacteria > Rubrobacterales > Rubrobacteraceae > SIRX01. The sequence goes on from ML214237.1 coordinate 38,151, forward strand.
GGTGGGCGAAGAGGTCGGCGGCGGTCTTGACGGTCGAGGCGTCGTTGCGGAGGTAGGTGGTAAGGGTGCGCACCAGCTCCGTGCCGTAGCGGGAGTCGTAGGCGACGACGGGGGCCAGGGTGTCGTCGTAGAAAGACTCTAGCTCGGCGGGGTCTTCCTGGAGCACGCGGAAGAGCAGCTTGTAGGTGCCAGCCCCTTCGAAGGTCGAGACGGAGGAGGGGCCGTGGATGCGGTGCCCGATCTCCAGCGCCACCTCCGCCTCGGAGTAGGCGTCCGGCAGCTGGGCCGGGTCTGTTGTGTAGCGCCCGATGCCGATGGAGACCGTCAGGTCGGGCAAGAGTCCTTTGACGTAGCGCTGGATCTGGGCGGCGAGCCGCCGCGCGGTCTCCGGAACCTCCGCGGGCGGGAACTCCTCCGAGGCCCCGATAAACAGTATTACGTTATCCGAGCGGGGGCCCAGCATGAAGTTCTCGAAGAGCTGGCGGGCTTGCAGGCGCACCGCGTCGGCGAGCCGTTTCTTGAGTTCCTGGATGGCCGGCTCCTTGAGGCGCCGCCGCTCCAGGTAGCGGGCGAAGTCGTCTATGTCCACGATGAGCACCAGGGCGCCCGCCGCGAGGTCCGCGCCCAGGTAGCGGGCGCGTTGCAGCAGCAGCTCTACCGAACCGTAGTGGCCGTTTACCAGGTCGTCTACGAAGTCTCCCCGGGCGCCCAGCTCGGTCTCCAGGCGGACCCGTTCCTTGCCCAGCTCCGTCTCCAGGATGCGCCGGGCCCAGTAGAGCAGCACGACCTCCTCCGGTCTCAGGGCCTGGCTCTCGAGCCCCAGCCAGAGGTAGCCCACCGGGCTGCCGCCGCCCACCGGCATCCAGAAAAACTCCTGGTCCTCCACCTTCCAACGCTCGATGGGGACCGAGAGGAAGCCGTCCGGGAGCCGGGCGTAGCGGTCGCGGCGTTCCCGACGCGTCTCGTCGATGCCGGGGTTGTTCCTGGAAGCCCGCAGCCCGTGCTCCTCGAGCAGGTCGTAGAGCCTTTCGGCGTCGCCGCCCCGGGCCAGGAGCCGGCCGACGGGGTCCTCCACCACCACCGGGCAGCCCAGGAGCGTCGAGATCCTCTCCGCCAGGTTCTCGATCGACGCGTTGCCGCCGGCGCTCTCCAGCAGCGTCCGGCTCACGGTGTGCGAGCGCAACAGCAGATCGTTCCCCGTGGAGAAGACCGAGAACAAACGCTTGAGGGGCACCTTGGGAGAGACGACGAACACCCCGACGCCGAGGCCGCGGGCTTTGTCCGCCGCCTCCTTGCCGAGCTTGCCGTTCGTGCGCCAGACGAGGGCGGGCGCCCCGGCGTCCCGGACCTGGCCCAGAAACCCGTTGTCCAGCGACGGCCGGTTGCTGACGGCGATCTCACCCGGCTCCAGCCACCACCCCGCGTCCTCGTCCACCGCCAGCCCGCGCACCGGATCCTCGGCGGCGCCTTTTACCGGGTAGTCGGCGTCGAACTCTTCGACCATGACCCGGGCAAAGTCCTTGAGCATCATATTTGGATTCGGCTCCTGACGGCGTGGGGGACGACTCTCATGCGCCTAAAATATATACGAGAGCGTATCAAAGGTAAAAGAGGGTCTGCACGAAGACGAAAGTGGCCGCTCCGGTGGTAAAATCTCGCGCCGGAACTATACGTTGTTGGCCTCCGGGGAGGAGGCCGTATACTTGCCGGAAAAGCCTGTAGCCAGAGACCAGAGGAGCGGTGACATCGCCGAGAGCCAGATAGTCGTACGCGGGGCGCGGGAGCACAATCTGAAGAACATAACCGTTTCCATGCCGCGGGACGTCATGGTGGTCGTCACGGGCCTCTCGGGGAGCGGCAAGTCTTCGCTGGCCTTCGACACGATCTACGCCGAAGGTCAGCGCCGCTACGTGGAGAGCCTCTCGGCCTACGCCCGGCAGTTTCTGGGCCAGATGGACAAGCCGGACGTGGACCACATCGACGGCCTCTCTCCAGCGGTCTCCATAGACCAGAAGACGACTTCCAACAACCCCCGCTCGACGGTGGCGACCGTCACGGAGATCTACGACTACCTCCGCCTGCTCTACGCCCGGGCCGGCCGTCCGCACTGCCACGTCTGCGGCTTTCCCGTGGCCTCCTCGACGCCGCAGCAGATGGTCGAGAAGGTGCTGGAGCTGCCGGAGAAGAGCCGCTTTATGGTGCTCGCCCCGGTCGTGCGGGGCCGCAAGGGCGAGTACGGCACGTTGTTCAAGGAGTTGGCCGAGGACGGCTACGCCCGGGTGCGGGTGGACGGTGAGCTGCACGAGCTTCCGGTGGATTTGAACCTGGACCGCAACTACAAGCACGACGTAGACGTGGTCGTGGACCGGCTCGTGCTGCGGGAGGGGATAGAACGCCGCCTCACGGACTCCATCGAGACGGCGCTCAAGCTGGCCGAGGGGCTCGTCCAGATCGAGGTCGTCGAGCGGGACGGGACCACCGCGGAGTCCATGCTCTTCTCCGAGAGCTTCACCTGCACCAACTGCGGGGCCTCCATCGCCGAGATACAGCCCCGGACGTTCTCGTTCAACAGCCCGCACGGGGCCTGCTCCCGCTGCGACGGGCTCGGGAGCCGGCTGGAGATAGACCCGGAGCTCGTCGTCCCGAACGGGGACCTCTCCATAAACGAGGGAGCCCTGGTGCCGTGGGCCAACTCCGCGAGCGAGTACCACTCCAGCGTTTTGGGGGCGCTCTCCGAGAAGTACGGCATAGACCTCAACGCCCCCTGGCGCGACCTGCCGGAGGAGCAGCGGAACCTCGTGCTCCACGGGACGGACGGAGGGCGTATCTACGTCTCCTACCGCAACCGCTACGGCCGGCGGCGGCAGTACATGACGCAGTTCGACGGCGTGGTCGGCAACCTCCAGCGCCGCTACGCCGAGACCGACTCCGAGTACCGGCGGGAGAAGATCGAGGAGTTCATGAGCCACGTGCCTTGCCCGAAATGCCGGGGGGCGCGGCTGCGGCCCGAGGCGCTCGCGGTGACGGTGGGGGATAGGAACATCCACGACTTTACCCGCATGAGCGTCACCGAGGCCCAGGACTTCTTCGCGGGCGTCGAGTTCACGACGCGGGAGTGGATCATCGCCGAGCGGGTCGTGAAGGAGGTGCGGGAGCGCCTGGGCTTTCTGGTGGACGTGGGGCTCGGGTACCTCACTTTAAGCCGCTCGGCGGGGACGCTCTCCGGCGGCGAGGCGCAGCGGATACGGCTCGCCTCCCAGGTGGGGAGTGGCCTCGTTGGGGTGCTCTACGTGCTGGACGAGCCCTCCATCGGCCTCCACCAGCGGGACAACCGGCGGCTGCTGAACACGCTCACCAAGCTGCGGGACCTGGGCAACACCCTCATCGTGGTCGAGCACGACGAGGAGACAATCCGGTCTGCGGACCACGTCCTGGACGTGGGGCCGGGGGCCGGGGTGCACGGCGGCGAGGTCGTGGCGCAGGGCAGCGTGGCGGACATCGAGGCCGCGGAGCGCTCCGTGACCGGGGACTTCCTGGCCGGCCGGAGGCGCATAGAACCTCCCGACGAGCGTCGGGAGCCGACCGGAGCCGTGACGGTGCTCGGGGCGAGCGAGCACAACCTCAAGGCGGTTGACGCGGCGTTCCCGCTCGGGGTCTTTACCTGCGTCACGGGCGTCTCGGGCTCGGGCAAGAGCACGCTGGTGAACGAGATCCTCTACAAGGCCCTCGCCAACGCCGTGAGCCGGGGCAAACACCGTCCGGGGCGGCACGCAGGCCTCAAGGGTGTAGAGGGTATAGACAAGGTCATCGACATAGACCAGAGCCCCATCGGTCGCACGCCGCGCTCCAACCCGGCGACCTACACGAAGGTCTTCGACCACATCCGGCAACTCTTCGCCGCCACCCCGGAGGCCAAGATAAGGGGCTACAAGCCGGGGCGGTTCTCATTCAACGTCAAGGGCGGGCGCTGCGAGGCGTGCAAGGGGGACGGCCAGATCCGCATCGAGATGCACTTCCTCCCCGACGTTTACGTGCCGTGCGAGGTGTGCAAGGGCCGCCGGTACAACACCGAGACCCTGCGCGTCACCTACAAGGGCGAGTCTATCTCCGACGTGCTGGAGATGACGGTGGACGAGGCCTGCGACTTTTTCGAGCCCGTCCCCGCCATCTCGCGGCGGCTGAACACCCTGCGCGACGTGGGCCTCGGCTACGTCCGGCTCGGCCAGCCGGCTACCACGCTCTCCGGCGGCGAGGCCCAGCGGGTAAAGCTGGCGAGCGAGCTCGGCAAGCGGGCGACGGGCAAGACGGTCTACATCCTCGACGAGCCGACCACGGGGCTGCACTTCGCCGACGTGGAGCGGCTTCTGCACATCCTGCACCGGCTCGTGGACGCGGGGAACACGGTCATCGTCATCGAGCACAACCTGGACGTGATCCGGTCCGCCGACCACGTTGTAGATCTGGGGCCTGAAGGCGGCGACGGGGGAGGCGAGGTCGTCGCCACCGGCACCCCCGAGGAGGTCGCCCGCGTCGAAGCCTCTCACACCGGTCGTTTCCTGCGCAACCTCCTCCAGCAGGTCGCCGCCGCCAGCTAGCAGAGCTTTTTCGGGCGGAGGCTGGTACCAGCCATTTCGGTTAGGATATGTGGCAGGTGCCGGTAAAGGTTTGTTGGGGTGATCATGGCTAGGGAAACCAGAGAGTTCGAGGAACAGCGGGTACCACCCTGGATCAAAACGGTTCTGAGCGTGGGGGCCGCAATACTCTTCGTGTCGGGGTTCGTCCTCGGGGCTTTCCTCGGCCAGGTCGGGCTGGGGGTCTTGCTGTTCGCCATCGGCGCGATACTGTTCGCCGTGAGGGGTTACCTGAACACGGGCGACAAGGTGGTGGCGGGGGCTTTGATCTTCGTCGCCTTCGCGGCTATCGGTATTCAGGCTATCGTCTTTTTCCTCGGCCCGTAGCGAGGATGAGGTTACAGAACGGGGCCGGACCTGAGATAAAGGTCCGGCCCCGGCCAGTTGCGGTTTACGAAGCGTCTACTCCCAGGTGGGGTCGAAGCCGTAGGGGTTGTCGTTGTGCTCGTTCTGGCCGAGGGAGCGGTAGGTGTCCGTGTAGGCTTCTCTTTCTTCGACCACCTCGCCGTTCTCCTTGACCGTCTTGTAGGTTACCCAGGTCGCGGAGCTGTTGGTGTGGTCCACCATCTCCGAGCGCAGTTCGACCTCCCGGCCGGTAGGCTGGCCCCAGACCTCGGCGTACATGTGCCCGTCGTCGTCTACCCACTCTCTCAGGAGCACGTACGCGTCGGTGTTGTTCTTGAAGCGGGAGTCCAGCTCGCCGTTGCCGTACGCGTCACCAAACCAGACTGTAGAGTCGAAGCCGGGCTTTATGTACTCCAGCATGGCGTAGTGCTGGTGGCGCTCCACGACCTCCAGGCCCGCCTGGACCGCCGCCACGTAGAGGGTAGAGGCCACCTGGCAGAGACCGCCGCCTTCGGCGTATTGGATCAAGCCCTCCTGAAAGACTTTGGCTTCTTTGTAGTCGAGCTGGGCAACGGTGTCGTTGACGGAGAAGATCTCGCCGGGAGCCAGCACGGCCTCGTCGATGGCGTCCGCGGCTATGCCCAGGTTGTACGTCCGGCTGCCGTCCTCGTCTTCGATCGTTTCGTAGTTCGTCCGGAACTTGCCCAACAACTCCGTGGGCTTGAGGCTCTCGGCCTTCTCGGTGGTCAGCTCCGGCTGGCGTCCCTCGTTTACGGGGACCTCGAACTCGTGACGCCCCTCGAAGAGGCCCGCGTTCAACTCCTCGATCAGCCGGTTCTCGGCCACCTGCTGTCCGGGCTGGGCCGGCACCACCTCTACGGCCTCGTCCACGAAGGTGAACCCGGCGTCCCTAGGCTCCGTCTGCAGCGCCTCGTACATCTCCGGCACCAGCTGCCGCAACTGCTCTGCTTCGATCTCGAGGTTCAAATTCGAGCCGCCGTTCGTAACGGACAGCGCCGAAGCCAACTCTCCGGGAGCCAGCTCCCAGCTCTGGTCCCCGGACCTGAGGACCAGCGGCTCTTCCAGCGCCAGGTTTATGTTCGTGGCGGCTATTTCCGCCCTCTGGGTTGAGACCTCGGGCTCCACGACGCCCCCCGCGATGCGGGCTTCCTCTTCCAGATTGCCGAGGGCCACCTGGAGGTTCTGCAGGGTAGCAGCCTGGTCTATCCGGTAACCCTCCCGGCCTTCCTGCACCTCCGCCCGGTTGCCGGAGAGCGAGATCTCCGCGTTTCCGGGCTCCCGATCCAGCTCAGCGGCAAGGTCTGCTATGGCCCCGCGGGCTACGTCGGCCCTGTACTCCGTGTCCGCGTCTACGTCCACGGCGCCCACCGAAGCCCGGAGCCTCTCGGAGATCCGGGCCCCGACCCCGCCGGTACGTCCTACCTCATAGGCTTTTTCTATGGTGGGTCCCAGCGCAAAGCCGATGCCCAACTCCTCGGCGTCGAAGGTCAGGTCCGCTCCGGCTCCCGTCATCCGGACCTCCTCGGGCGCGTCGCTGGCCAGCCGCTCGCCCACGACCCTGCTCGCCTCCTCCGGCGTCTTGCCGCCCACCGAGACCCCCGCTACCTTGACCCCGCGGTAGATCTCACCGCTGTTCGCCAGGCCGTCTGCGGCGGCGAGGAGGGCTATAAAGGCGCAGGCCGCGAGCAGAACCTCCGCGACCCCGTACCGGGTGTTCCCCAGGGTCCAGCGCCGGCGTGTTCCCGACGTATCCTCCTTCGGCTTCTCCGAACCTCCCGAGGGCTTTCTCGGATAACGTCTTTTCGCGAAGCTCCCTGTAGAGTTGATTCTAGTTCTCGCCATCCCCGCTCTTCCGAGTGTTTTACTGACTCTCCGGCCTCCGTTTTTGCAACTTTTGATGCATAAACCCTCTGCTCACAGGGGGCTCCCGTCGCAAAAACCTGGAGGACCGGTGTTGACTGTTCTCCCCGACTAGTTGGCCTGTCGAGAAGAAATTCTAAAAGCCCGAAGGTGTTTTGTCACGCGGGCGGCCGAAAAACGCGTTGCGATCCGCCTCGCGGACGCGCCGAAAACAAGCTATTTATCGTCTTTGGGGCTCTCGACGATTTCTTCGAGGGCGGAGCCCATCACGATGTTTTCCAGGCCCCGGATGACGACCCGGGCGTCTTCTACGTAGTCCGCGTACCCCTCGTCGGTCTGCACCCGGCGCAGGAGGCCTTCGAGCATCTTGCCGAGCCGGTTGATGCCCCACTCCATGTACCCGTCGTTGTACAGGGCTACCCGCACCACGGCGTCCACGCTCAGGGGGTCCAGGTTTCCGCGTTCCAGGTTGGTGAAGACGTAGTCGTACTGGCTCAGGATGCCGTCGACCACCGGGCGGGCGTCCGGCATCTCGTCCGGCTCGAACATGAACACGTAGGCGCCGGCTATAACCTGCAAGGCTTTGTCCTGGTAGTCGTACTCTCTCTGGGAATAATCCTTTATTACCTCGAAAAGCTCCGAGTACTTGCCCTTCCCGGGATCGTTCTCCATCATCCACCCTTCTCAGACGCCTTCTGCGGGGATTCTAGACGGGGGCGGTTCCAGGCGCTACAGCCGGTGGCGGCCGGCGCAGGTTCGCCGGAGGTCCGGCGGCCTGTGTTGCGCGGCCCGCGCTGGGCTATTTAAAATAGGTGTTTACGGGTGAGAAAAGGAGGAGGCAGGCGGATGGCTGGATTTCCAGAGAAGATACTGGTAGCGACCGACGGCTCCGGCGACTCGGAGCTGGCGATCGAGCGGGCAATAGACCTGGCGCAGGGCACCGGCGCGGAGCTGCACCTGGTGTACGTAATGGTAATTTCGCACTGGATGGTGCCCGACACCCTCTCCGAGAGCCAGTACCGGCGGTTGAAAGAAGATCATCAGAAAGTGCTCGACCAGCAGATCGAAAAAATAGAGTCGACGGGTGGCGAGATAGCCCAGGCCCATCTCAGGACCGGCCGCCGGGCCGACGAAGAAGTCATACACCTGGCCGAAGAGCTTGAGGCGGACTTGATCGTGGTGGGTAGCCGGGGGGCCGGTACGATCAGCCGGGCGCTGATGGGCAGCGACTCGGAGAGCATCGTCCGCCACGCGTACATCCCGGTGCTCGTGGTGCGAAACCGCAGGAACGGGCAGCAATAACGGTCCCGGAAGCCTCGCGAGGCACAGCCCCGCCCGGAGGTTCTGGAAAAAGGTTCCCGACGCTTTGAAACACCCTCACTCGGGTGCTACTGTAGTTGATCGTGAGCGCCCAGAACAAACAGCCCCTGGTAAGCCTCAGCGCGGTTGCCGCGGCGGGCCTGGCCTCGGCAACCGCAGCGGCCATAACCTCACGCTTCGGGGTGGCCGGAACCCTTATCGGGGCGGCCCTGACCACCATGATTATCACCGGAGGCTCGGCTATCCTGAAGGCGTATCTGGAGAGCATTACCGGCCGGGTCCGGCGGGTACCGGGAAAGGTTCGGGAGCGGGCTTCCCGCGAAAAGCAGCCCCGGGACGGGTCCCAGCCGCCGGTGTCCGGGGAGACGCTGCCGGGCCGGGCGGACCTGCGGAACAACCCGGTGGGCCGCATGCGGGCCGCCCTCGACTGGTTCCGCAACCTGTCGCCTCTCCGCCGGCGCTCCATAATCGCGGGGGCGCTGGTCCCGGCGATCCTGGCTTTCGTGATCGCGATGGGCGCGATCACGAGCGTGGAGCTGGTCGCCGGACGGAGCCTCTCGTGCCTGTGGAACGATTGTGCCGCAGAGGCCGCCGGCGTCCCCCCGAGGACGACCCTGGGGTCGTTTACCGGTATCCCGGGCGTGGTGGATCCCGCAACCCAGGACCCGGCGATTCAAGAGCAACCGGGGGTGGCTCCAGGCCAGGACGGGCAACCCGCTCCTCCGGACCCGTCCGCCCAACCGTCTGACCCCGCCGCTCCCGCCGATCCGGGCGCCCAGCCGCCGGCACAACCCGCCCCGGAACAGCCGGCGCAGCCGGCACCCGCCGAACCTCAGGCCGAACCGCCGGTTGCGCCCGAGGAGTAACCGGCGGCTGACAGGAGCCGGTCGTTTCTGGCTCGTGGCCCGGGCCTGAGCGGCCCGGCTAGGGCAGGACGCCCAGGATACGCCGGGGGTCGGTGTTCTCCTTGAACTCCCGGAGGGCCGCGAGGTCGGCGTCTTCTCTGTGTTCCAGGCCGCCGGCGTACTTCCTCCCGTTCGCCGCCCGCGCGGCTCGCAGCAGTATCTTCTCTTCCGCCGCGTCGGGGCTTTCGAGGCTGCCCGCGGCGGAGTGGAACGCCAGGACCAGGACCTCGCCGTTTCTGGCGACGGTTCCCTGAAGCGCCAGCTCGCTGGTCTCCTGGTGCAGTTCGTCCAGCAGGCTCGCGAGCCCAGAGAGCGGCGTCAAGACCCGGGCGGGGTTCGGAAGCTCTCCCGAGCCCCCGGCCGGGAAGAACCGCTCGCCCCACACGCGGAAGGACTCCGCCGGAGGCAGCAACCTGCCCCGGTGCGACGAGGTGACGTGCTCCAGGATTTCGTCTCCGGAACCGTCCTGACGCGTCCCGAAGAGCAGGTTGCCCCCCGGCAGGCCGCCGGTACGGGCCCGGGCTTCGTTGATAAACCCCAGATGCCACATCCCCAGGTCCTCCTGGGAGAGCCGCGAGAGGGCTTCAGAGAGGTCCGCGACCTCGTCGAAGGCGGCCGCGAAGGGCAGATCGCGCTCCGCCCCGCGCAGGGCGAGCGTGGCGCGGACCGTGATGCCCGTGGCGCCCCCGGCGCCCACGATGAGCCCCAGGTCTTTGCCCTCGAAGACCCGCCGCTCGCCACCGGCCAGCACGGCCTCCACGGAGACAACGTTCTCGCTCAACCATCCGTACTGGAAGGAGCCCACGCCCAAGCCGTCCCGGGCGAGCCAGCCACCGACCGTCGCCCGGGGCGCGCTGGTCGGATAGACCCGGAGGCTCTTTCCCTGGGTTCGCAGGTGGTCCTCAAGCTCGATCCAGGTTACGCCCGGCTCCAGCTCGACTCGTGGCTCGTCACCCTCCGGCAACGAGATACCGCGCAACCGCTCGAACCTGACGAGCAGTCCCCCGGCCGGATCTTCTGCTTCCGCAGTGGCGGTGCCCGCGCCCTGGAGGACCAACCGCAAGCCGTAACGGTCGGCGAGGGCCGCGATCTTCGCGACCTCCTCGACGTCCGCCGGGATCACGGAAGCAAGGTCCTGTGTTTCTTCTCCCCCGGGATCAAACCGCTCCCCGAAAGCTTTTTCCAGCTCCCCGAAAGCCTCGTCGTAAGCCGCTGTGTCCATAATCCTCCATTCTTCTCCTGCTTCCAAATTACCACAGCGAATAACTACCGGCCTGCCCCGAACTGATGCTTTGATCCGGGCTACTTGATCAATGTTGATCAAAAACGTCGGGGTCTCCCCGCCCGCAGCGTCCCCGGACCTCGCGAAAGCGGGCGGAGCCCGGTTGCACGCCCTCGAGCCGGGCGCGATCGGCCGCCTGAAGCTCGGTAGCACCTCACCCCGGCTGCTCAAGACCGTGAAAGGCTCCGTGCTGGCCTGCCCCCGCTCCTCTCAAAGGCTCGCTGGCAACGGCTCTCGACCCCGTACTACTGACAACGACACTCACTATCAATATAAATATCAAGAATTGTTATTGATTTCGGCTGGAATACTTCTACAATTAGGGTGTGGAGCCTCCCGGGGTATCTCAGGTTTTCCTGTTCGCGTTGTTGACGGCGGTGGCTACCGGGTTGGGGGCGTTGCCGTTTATCTTCGTCAAGGACCTGACGCGGCGGTGGCTGGGGGCTTCCAACGCGGTGGCCGCCGGGCTCATGCTGGCGGCGAGCTTCGGGCTCGTCTACGAGGGGGTGGGGTACAGCCTGTTCGGGACGCTGGCGGGGGCTGGTATCGGGTTGGTGTCCATTATTCTGGTTCGCCGGGCTCTCACGAACGGCCACGGGCCGGCGGGCTTCGCCGGCATGGACCGGCTCGACGCCCGCAAGGCCTTGCTCATCGTGGGTGTAATGACGGCGCACTCCTTTACCGAGGGCGTGGGGGTCGGGGTTTCTTTCGGCGGTGGGCTGGCGCTCGGGCTGTTCATCACGCTGGCGATCGCGGTGCACAACATACCGGAGGGGCTGGCGATCAGCCTCGTGCTCGTGCCACGGGGGGTGAGCTGGTGGCGGGCCGCCGGATGGAGCGTGTTCTCCAGCCTGCCGCAGCCGCTGATGGCGGTGCCGGCCTTTCTGTTCGTGGAGTTTTTCCGGCCCGTTTTGCCTTACGGGCTGGGGTTTGCGGCGGGCGCGATGGTGTGGATGGTCTTCTCGGAGCTGGTGCCGGACGCGCTGGAGGACGCGAAGTCAGACCTGGTCGCGGTGGTGGTCACGCTCTCCATACTGGCGATGGTCGCTTTCCAGGTGCTCATCCACCAGTAAGCGCGTTCCTTTTTGCGGGCGGCTTTCCGGTTAGAATAGACGGGCTTTGATCTACGAGGATTACAGAAGCTCTCCAAAGCCCGTGCTGCTTCTGGTGCTCGACGGTATAAAGCCGGACGTGCTGCGGGCGGCTATCCGGGAGGGGGAGGCTCCCAACCTGGCGGCACTGGCGGTCGCGGGCGAGGCCGTGTGGAACGCGGTCTCCGTCTTTCCGAGCATCACCCCGGCGGCGACGGCGGCCATAGCTACCGGCGAGGCCCCGGCCTGGAGCGGTATCGTCGGTCATGCCTGGTACGACGCGGTGGAGCGCCGGGTGGTCGTCTACGGCGCGATGACGGAGACCGTAATCTCTACCGGCCCGATAAAAGTGTTCCACAACAACGTCTGGCGGATGAACCGGGACGACCTGCACGCGGCCACCCTGTTCGAGAGCCTGCACGACCACGGCGTCGACGGGGCCTGCGTGAACTTCCCGATCCGGCGCGGACCCCACACCCACCCGGTTCGCATGAAGACCATCGAGAGTTATCTAAAGAGCGGTCGCTACCTCGGGGCTTCGGTCGAGGGGCCGAAGGAGTACTACATGGGCGACCTCTTCTACAGCCGGCAGACGGGCTTCTCCGGGCGGAAGGGCAGCGGCGGCCTGCGGCGCTCGGTCGGGATCAACGACGAGTACGCCGCCCGGATCGGGGCCATGCTCGTGAAAGAGAAGGTGGCGCCGTTCAACCTGGTTTACTTTTTCAAGGGCGACTCCATAGCCCACCACAAGGGGCTTGAGGCGCAGCGGCGCTACGTGGCGCAGGCCGACGGCTACGTGGGCCGCATCTTCGAGGCCGGGGGCGGCGTGGGGCGGGTGCTGGAAGACTACGCCGTGCTGGCCCTCTCCGATCACGGCCACGACCCGCTTCTCCCGAGGGGACGTTATGTAGACTTGCGCAGGATCCGGGGCGAGAAGGTCGCCCTCGGGGCGAAGGCCCGGTTCTCCAACGGCACGACGGTCGTGGCCGTGCCCAACGGCCGCTCGGCCCTGCTGTACCTCCGGGATGGCGTGGACCGGGAGGCCGTGGTCGAGACGCTCGTCCTGCGCCGGGGGGTGGACCTCGCGGCCTGGCTCGACGGCGGGTGGGGCGTCGTGCGGCGGATATCCCGGGAGGTCCGGTTCCGGCCTGGAGACGGGCCACGCGACGCCTTCGGACGTTCGTGGGAGCTGGAGGGCGACCCGCGCGCCCTGGACCTGCGGATAAAGGACGATGCGCTGCGCTACGGGGACTACCCCGACGCCCTGGAGCGGCTGTGGGGGTGCCTGTACTCTACCCGGTGCGGGGACGTAATCCTCTCGGCCTCTCCGGGACACACCTTTGGCGAGATCTCCGGTGGTTTCCACACTGCCAGCGACCACGGCTCGCTGCACGCCAGCGATTCCGAAGTCTTTATGCTGGCCAGCGGGATGCCGGCTCCCCGCCGGATCACGGACGTAGCCCCAACCCTGCTGAGGCACTTCGTGGCGGAAAGCGTGGAGAAGCATGTCGTCTAGAGGGCCCAGTAGGAGGAGAAAAGCCGACGACGGCGGAGACAAAGGCCGGCGCGACGGGGGTGCCAGGCGCACTCAACAGGGCATCCAGCCCCGCTACCGGCGGGCCTTCGGCTGCGTCACCTGGATCTATATGGCCACCCTGGTTTATCTGGCGGTGGCTTCGGTGGGGCTAATGCCGGTCTGGTTTTTCGCCGGTTGGGACGTCTTCAGCATCCTGGAGGGCATAACCTTCTACGCCACCGTGATCTTCCTGCCGGCGATGGCGCTCGCCGCCGTGGTGGGGGCCCGGACCTACCGGACGGAGCGCCAGGTGGCGACCCGCAACGGTACCTCCGTGGGCGCCGTCGTAGGCCTTATAGGCTTCGCGTTTCTCCTCTGGCTCGAAAACGTGGCCGCGGAGGGCTCCGAGCCAGGCCTCTTCTACTGGCTCGTCATCCCCCCGGTGGTCGCCAGCGCGGCCCTGGTCTTGTATGCAGTCTTTCCGGGCAAGCTGGACCGTGCGCAGCGCCGCCGGCTGGTGCTCGTGTCGGCCGTGCTCGTCGGGTTTACCAGCCTCGCGCTGCTGGCCGCCAACTTCAGCCTGCTTCAGGCAATGACCGCCGGGCTCTGCGTCCTGTCGGGCGCGGCCGGTGGTTGGACTGCGGGCGTCGGTTACGCCCGGGCGGGCGGCGAGGAGATGCTGCCACCGGGCGTAACCGAGGTCCGCCGCGCGCCGCGCCGCAAGCCCCGTTAGCCGCGAACCCGCGACGCCGGAAGCAACCCGCCGGGACGAACCTGTACCGGCTTCGCCTCATCGGGTGCGTAGCCCGTTTGACCACCGGCTTGCTCTGCTAAGGTAAGACCCCCTTGGCGAGCAGCGGCCATCGTCGGGTGGTATCCGCCACCCGGCGACGATCGTGAAGGTTTCGCCGCAAACTATGTGGCCGTTCGGAGTTGTAGTGGTGGGTGACGTTTTGGAGGGCCCGGCGCCGGTGGACCTGCGGGGCTAGCTGGCCCGCAGAAACTCCATAGGAGGTGATTCGATGAACTCGTCCGTTACGTCTCCTACGAGACCTCCTTTAAGTCCCGTGTCGTTGACGAGGTCGAGCTTGCGCACCGGCGCTCCCTCGGAGAGGTCGAGGCCGTCAATCCGGACCCAGACGACGTTGGGACGACGAGTTGACTCAAAGACGTAGACGAGGTTCGTCAAGTCGCCGACCGTGCGCCAGATCGTTGTCGACGTGAAGGGCTTGTCGGGGTCCGGGTTGCGGAACGGCTGCGAGGCGTTGCGCATGACGCTGAGCAACTCGGCGACAGCCTCGGTCTGGTCTCCGGGCGCTGGCAGGCGGTCTATGTAGTAGGCGGCCCGGGCAAATCGCTGGTCGGGGTCGGTACCACCGGGGAGCGGCTTGTCGCCGCCGAAGCCCTCGATCTGGCGCAGCAGCTCGAGCTGCCGGTCGAACGGTGGCGAGTTCGTCATCACGGTGTAACTGCGATCATGCCAGATTTTCGGCGTGCCGTCGAGATACTCGATAACCGCCGAGTCTCCCGAGGCGTCGTCGAGCGCGAGGTGAAGGGTGACGGCGCGCCCGGAGCCCGGGTCTACGTCCGAGACGATCTGGACCTGCGTCTCTTCCACCCAGGCTACCGCCTCGGCGACGGTGGCGAAGTTGTCGAGCACGTACTGCATCCAGATGGAGATGCTTAGTGCCGGGCGTTTTTGGTCCCGCTCGCCGTAGTCGGCCTCCGTCAACCAGAGCAAGTGCCCGGCCAGCCCTCTCTCGTTCAGCCCGTCGTTCGTTGAGATGTCGTAGGCGCTGGTGGTGACGCTGCCGTACTTCGAAGCCCAGCTCAGCGAGCCGTCAACGCCGTTGTCCCGGCTCATACCTCGCGGAAACACCCACAGGTTCGTCGCGAGGTCGACCCCGTAGTCCATGTTGCGGCCTACCATGACCGAACCGTCAGCATAAGACCATAGCGCCCGGGTACACATCGGTTCGTTGTCCTCCTACGTCGGTATAGTTTACGAAATATAGCACCATCGGATGCTATCGCCGACCATAGTACCACCTGTACTGAGCTACCGGTCCGAGGGTGCTCCGGGGCTTGATCGGTGGCCGAGTAAGCGGCCCGGACAGGGCCGTAGCGGCCGCGCGGTATAATTATCTTTTATGTCTGAGAACGGTTACCCCGACAGGTCTCACCTACCGGCCACGCCCGGTGTCTACATCTTTAAAGACGGCGAAGGCGTCGTGCTGTACGTCGGGAAAGCCAAGAATATCCGCAGCCGGGTGGCGAGCTACTTCACACGGTCGGGGGACGGGCGGCCGAAGATCTCGGAGCTAAGGGAGCGCGCCGAGCAGGTGGACTTTATCGCCACCGAGAGCGAGACCGAGGCGCTGGTGCTGGAGGCGAACCTCATAAAACGCCACCGCCCGCGCTTCAACGCTTCCTTACGCGACGACAAGAGCTACCCGTACATCGTGGTCACTCTGGGCGACGAGTACCCGCGGGTCTTCGCCACCCGTTCCTCCCACGACCCGCGCCACCGCTACTTCGGGCCGTTCCCGAGCGCCGGGGCCGTACACGCCACGCTCGACGTGTTGAACAAGACGTTCCCGTTCCGCAAGTGCCGGGGTCCGGAGCCGGGCCGCCGCAGCGGGGTGCCGTGCCTGAACTACCACATCGGGCGCTCGGCCGCGCCGTGCGTCGGGGCGGTGACGAAGGAAGAGTACGATGAGATCGTCGCGGACGTCATCGCGTTCCTGGAGGGGCGGGTGGACGGCCTGATCCGGGACCGCGAAACCCGGATGCGCGCGGCCGCCCGTGAGATGGACTTCGAGCAGGCGGCGAAGCTGCGGGACGAGCTCTCGGCCCTTTCCCACGTCCGCGACCGCCAGCGGGCGACCATCGCCTCCGAGGACTCCTTCGACGCGGTTGGGGCCTACGCCGAGGGCGAAGCGGCCTGCGTGCAGGTCTTCGCCGTGCGCGAGGGGCAGGTCGTGAACCGCGACTCGTTCCTCCTGGACAACTACGGGGAAGCCCCCGCCGAGCAGGTCGCGCTGTCGTTTATCCCGCAGTTCTACGCGTCGGCGGCCGTGCCGCGCGAGGTGCTGGTGCAGGCGGAGGAGCCGGAGGCGGCGCTCGCCGTCCACCTCTCCGGGCAGCGGGGAACGAGGGTCGAGGTGCGCCGGCCGCAGCGGGGGGACAAGCGCCGCATCCTGGAGACGGCGGTCCGCAACGCGGAACTGAGCCTGGCCCACGAGCGGGTGCTGGAGGAGGCCAAGCGCAACCGGGTGGCCTCCACGCTCGACGGGCTGCGGGAAGAGCTGGCGCTGCCCCGGCTCCCGGTGCGTATCGAGTGCTACGACATCTCCAACACGATGGGCACCAACTCCGTCGCCTCGATGGTCGTCTTCCAGGGCGGGCGGCCCGCCAAAGACCAGTACCGGCGGTTCAGGATAAAAAGCGTCGAGGGCGCCGACGACTTCGCGAGCATGGCCGAGGTCATAAGGCGGAGGCTGGAGCGTCTCAAGGCCGGCGACGAGAAGTTCCTGCCGGCGCCGGACCTGATCGTGCTCGACGGCGGCAAGGGACAGCTCTCCGCAACCGCCCCGGTCCTCGGCGAGCTGGGCGTGGGCACGGACCTCCCGGATATCCCCCTCCGCTCGCTCGCCAAGCGCGAGGAGGAGGTCTTCGAGCCGGGTCGCCCGGAGCCGGTGGTCCTGGGGCGCAACTCCCCCGAGCTGCACCTGCTCCAGCGCGTCCGGGACGAGGCCCACCGCTTCGCCAACACCTACCACCGCAAGCTGCGCGGAAAGGCGATGACCGCCTCCGTCCTGGACGAGTTGCCCGGCGTCGGCCCCTCGCGCAAGCGCCGCATCCTGGAGCACTTCGGCACCCCCGAGGCGTTCACGAACGCCTCGCTGCAGGAGCTGGAGAACGTGCCGGGGCTTCCCGGCAAGGTGGCCCGCGACATCCACACCCGCCTGCACCGCTAGTAATACACCTCGTGTCCGGCCGCACCCTCACCCTCCGCGAGCTCAACCGGGCGACCCTGGCCCGCCAGATGCTGCTGGAGCAGGAAACGGTGTCGGCCCACGACGCTGTGCCGGAGGTGCAGCCGGAGGGAGACCCCGACGCGCTGGCCTACGCCGTGCGGAACAACCTGCCGCTGGTGCAGGTGACGCCCGGTGGGGCCTGGGGCAGCGGCAGCCGGGCTGCCTACACGATCGCCAGCGTCTCCGGCGGGGCCGGCGGCCTGCTGACCCTGCTCCTCAGGTGTCTGGCGGCGTTCGGCCCCGCGACCGTGATGG
The DNA here is from genome assembly GCA_004563715.1 of Actinomycetota bacterium. Lineage (GTDB taxonomy): Bacteria > Actinomycetota > Rubrobacteria > Rubrobacterales > Rubrobacteraceae > SIRX01. The sequence continues at coordinate 55,417 of ML214237.1, forward strand.
ACTTCCAAACCTGGTCGGGTATGGTACGGCTGAAACCAGCCGTCGAAGATATAAAGCCGGAGCTGCGCGTCTTGCGCGACGAGGAGGGCCGGGAGTTGCTCGACGTGCCCGACGCTCCGCTGCCGGAGACGCCCGCGCCGCCGCGCTTCCTGCCGGAGTACGACAACCTGCTCCTCTCCCACGCCGACTGGTCGCGGGTGATCTCCGGCGGGAACCGCAAGAAGGTCTTTCTCTCTGCGGGCCGGGTCCGGGCTACCTTCCTGGTAGACGGCTTCGTGGCCGGCACCTGGAGGACGGAGAATCAGAGAGGGGTGGCGACGCTCGTGGCGGAGCCGTTTGCCCCGCTCCCGCAGGAGGCGCGTGATCTTCTCATCTCGGAGGCAGTACGGCTCGTCCGGTTCTCGGAGGAGGCGGAGGCTTTCGAGGTACGGGTCGAGGAACCCTGATCCCGGCGTGTCCTCCCCGTTTCGGCGGCCACGTCCGGGATGTGGGTAAAGGCGATGCGCGCGGGGGCCGTGTGGGCCGAAGCGTGCATGGCGGCCAGGTAGACGGTGTTGTTCCCGAAGCGCGCGTTGATGTGGTCCATCGCCCGGGTAACGGCTTGCCGCCTCCGGTCCTCGCCAAAGAGCGGCGGCGTCACGGCGGTCTCGGGCACCAGGTCGTGGAGGACTACCGAGACTTTGAGGGGCCGGCTGTCGTCCGGCCACGTCCGCAGCAGGTTCGAGAGCGCCTGGACCAGGGTGTGCGTGTCCTGGCAGTACATCAAAGAAGCTTTCGCCTTCCACTTGCGTCCACGCATGAAGGAGAGGCCGACGGCCATCCCGCCGGCGAGGTAGCCCAGCCGGCGCAGGCGGGCGGCGGCCTTATGGACGAGCCGCACCAGCACGGCCCTCGCGCCCCCGGGCGTACGGAACTCCGGCGGTAAAACGTGGGAATGGCTCACCGATCGCCGCCGGCTCGGGGGCTCCGGCAGGTCGTGGCCCCGCAGCGCGTACCACCAGCGCTCCCCGACGACCCCGTTCCAGATACGCCGCAGGCGGCTCCGGGAGAGTGCGCACAGTTGCTCCACGGTGTAGACCCCGTGCTGTTCCAGCCGGGCGTGCATGCGGGGCCCGATGCCGGTCAGGTCCCGCAGCGACAACGGGTACAGCTTGTGCGGCAGATCCTCGTCCCGGATCGCCGTCAGGCCGTCGGGCTTGCGCATCTTGCCGGCCGTCTTGGCCAGAAAACGGTTCGGCGCCAGGCCGACGGAGCACAGCAAGTGTTCCCCGGCTCGTTGCCGGATGCTGTCTTTGACCTCGCGGGCGACGGCGCGGGCGTCTTGCGGGGCTTGCTGTTGCGGGCCGAGCTTGCAGAACATCTCGTCGATGGAGCTGACCTCGTATACGGGTAAGACGGTGTCTACCGCCGCGACGATCTCCTCGTGAACCCGCACGTACAGCGCCGGCCGGGCCTCGACGACCCGCAGGCCGGGGCACATCCGGCGTGCCTCGGAGACCCGGGTCCCGGTCCTGACGCCGCAGGTTTTGGCCTCGTAGCTGGCGGCTATGCAGCAGGTGCTCTCGGCCATCACCGGGACGACGGCTACCGGATGCCCGCGCAGTTCCGGCCGCTCCTGCTGTTCCACCGAGGCGAAGTAGGAGTTCATGTCCAGGGACATCCACCTGAGTCCTCCAGCCGCCCCGGTATCCTTTTCGCACGCCACGCGTCCACCCTAAGCAAGACCGGTGAACCCCCGATGATTTCTGGCGCGCTTTCTCCCTCGTTTGTCTCGGGGAGCGCGACCGGGGGACGGACACAGAGGCTGGAATGTCCCCGAACGTCCTTTATGGAGCTTTCTCAGGTATCAACTGTTACCAACTGCTGGCGATCTTGTAACCAGGGTGTCATCTGCGGGCCTTACAGCGGTGTTCATGAAGGTTGGCCCGCTGACCCATAGCCGCAGTGTGCGAACCACCCGTGGGCGTCCTGAGGTGTGACGGCAGAGAGTGCTTCGCCCATCGCCTCCACCAGGGCCTCCCGTGTG
>ML214237.1:57452-83201 GCA_004563715.1 Actinomycetota bacterium
GCTGGAATGTCCCCGAACGTCCTTTATGGAGCTTTCTCAGGTATCAACTGTTACCAACTGCTGGCGATCTTGTAACCAGGGTGTCATCTGCGGGCCTTAGAGTGTTCCGGTAGAGGGCGGTGGAGTGGAGAGGAGGTTGGGCGATGAGGCGATACGGTTGGGCGATGAGGCGATACGGTAGGAGCGGTGTCGGGAGGAGGCTGGCAGTGTCCGCGGTCGTACTGGCCGCGCTCCTTGGCCTCGGGTTCCTGATCCACTCTCTAGCGGGCGGTGGCGCGGCGGCTTCGGCCTCCGGCGTTGCCGGGATAAACGGCGGGAGCATCGACGCTCCCAAAGACCCGGCTCTGACGCTCACGGTGCCTGCCATGGACCGGGTCCGGGAGGTGCCGGTGGTCACCGCGCCGGCGGACGACGCGGCTGCTCTGGGAAATGGCGTGATGCACGTAGCAGGAACGGGCTATCCGTGGCAGGAAGGAGCCAACGTCTACATCGCCGGCCATCGTCTCGGTTACGAAGGGACGGGGAGTTACCGGATCTTCCACGACCTCGACGCTCTACAGAACGGGGACGAGATCATCCTGTCCGACGGCGCCGGCACCCGCTACACCTACGAGGTCTTCACGAAGTTCGTCGTGGACCCGGGTGACTACCACGTTACCTACCCCGTGCCGGGCAGAAGCGTGGTCAGCTTGCAGACCTGCACCCTGCCGGACTACGCCCGGCGGCTGGTCGTGCAGGCGGAGCTGAAGGGCGTAGATTAGGGTCGTCCGGGTCTCCGGATGGGCTTGTTGCAGCCGGCGCGCCGGGCACGCTCGTTGTTCCGTCTACATGGAGCGGGAGAGGCTCCGGGAGGAGCTGGACCCGCCGCCGCTTCTCGCCGCACCCACGTTTCGAGGAGCGCGGCGGGAACCGGGTGTGGGCCCGGCGGAAGGCGTGTTCTCTAGGAGCACCTCCAGGAAGCTCTTCCGGTCCAGGCTGACCAGCCTTATCATGTCCCTGCTCAAGACCTCGGGTAGCGGGTCTAGCGCCACCGCTCGTACCGCGGAGCACGGCCCACAGAGAAAAGATATTAGCTCTCCAGCCGTCGTCTCGCTGGCTGTCCAGCCGATCCCCGGCGCCTCGCAGCGCACGTACATCTCGGCTTCCTCTCTAAAGCTGAACACCGGCAGGACTCTCTCCCCGTTCGCCGGAACGGTGGTAAGGATTCTTATTCTGCCGTTCTCGCGATTCGCTATTATCCAGTATCGTCGGCGAGCGGGCTTGTGATCCTGCATCCTTCTACCTTTCCTGGCTAACGAAACGGACGGGGAATCGCGGTCCGTGTTATGCGTATACGCTCGAAGGGCCAACAGGTTTCAGGGACCTTGCTCGTGCCGCGAGAGAACGGCCGGGAAAACTTAGGGCTTTATCTTCCGCAAGCCGGGCGGCGGCCCGGTCTTGTAAAGCTCAACCGGGGTTCGCTGCCCGGTTTTCTCGCTCAATGGAAGGACCCGACCCGGTAGCCGGACTGCTTGAGCAGCGAGATGCTCCGGTCCAGGTCGGTTTGACGGACGAGGATGTAGTCCGAGTCCTGGGTCGCCACGACGAACATGCCCACTTCCTCTTCCGCCAGCGGCACCGCGACGGAGGAGAGCATGCCCGTCAGGTCGAACTCGAAGGGGCTCTCAATCTTCAGGCAGCGCCATCCGCCTTCGTGGTCCACGTCTGAAGGAACGGCGTACTGCTCGCAGACGATAGATAGCTCGTCCGGCGTGCGGGCTACCGAGAAGAAACCGCCCCCGGTCGCCCACCCCGGGATCGGGGCGTTCTTGTCCAGCCGGCATATCGCGTACTCTTCGTCTAAAAGAGACAGCGAGCGTTTATCGCCGTTCTCGGTCCCGATCATGACCCCATTATATATTGTTCGCCAGGCCGGATGAGGACCGGCCACCCGCGCTGCCTCAGGGGGCAGGGGTTTGCAGAACCCCTGCGAGCCAGTCCCGGGCCTCCCGCACCTCCTCGTAGGTCAGGGCGTGGCCCGTGTCGCGCCAGCGGAGGTCCACGTCGGCCCCGGCCTCCCGGAGCATGCTCGCCAGGCGCCCGGTGTTGTCGGGGGCGATCATCTGGTCCCGCTTGCCAGCGGCGATAAAGACCGGCGTTCCGGAGAGGTCGGGCGTCACCTCCGGGACCAGGGGCACCATGGCCCGGAAGAGGACCGCGGCCCGCAGGAGGCCGGGGTGCAGAAGCAGAAGGCTCGCCGCTACGTTCGCCCCGTTAGAGTAACCAACGGCGACGATCCGGGCAGGGTCCAGGCCGTACTCCCCGGCGGCGGACTCCACGAACCCGGCCAGCTCGTGGGTCCGGAAGATCAGGTCCTCCTCGTCGAAGACGCCCTCGGCGAGCCGCCGGAAAAAGCGCGGGGCGCCGTGCTCGGAGACCTTGCCGCGGGGGCTCAGGACCGCGGGCCGGGGCACGCCGGCGGCCGGGGGAACGAGCTCGGCGGCGAGCGGGATCAGGTCGTTCTCGTCGCCGCCGGTGCCGTGCAGCAGGAGCAGGGTAATCCCGCCGTCTTCCCCGGGGACGTGGCGGTGGACGAAGTCTAGCTTCTCGCTCATCTATCTACCCCTGGCACGAGCAGCGGCGTTAGCGCCTCTTCTATCTCCGGCCGCCGCTCTTCCAACCACGGCGGCAACTTGAGGCTCCGCCCGAGCTCTTCGGGGGCTTCGTCGGCGGCGAAGCCGGGCGGGTCGGTGGCTATCTCGAAGAGGACGCCGCCGGGTTCGCGGAAGTATATGGAGTGGAAGTAGTTGCGATCCAGAACGGGGGTCACGTCGTAGCCGAGCCCGGCGACCTCCTCGCGGATGGCGAGGAGGTGGTCGTCGTTGTCGGCCCGGAACGCCACGTGGTGGACGGTCCCGACGCCCATCCGGCCCCGCGAGTCGCGCGAGCCGTCCACCACGTCCACCAGGTTGCCCGGCCCGCCGTCGCCCGCCTCCAGACGCCACCGGCCGTCGCCCTCCTCGACCTGGCGGAAGCCGAGCGTCCCGGTCATGAGCTTTGTGGTCCGGGCGGGGTCGCGCTCGGAGAGGGTGACGTGGTGGAAACCGCGGACGGCGTGCTCCGCGGGCACCGGCCCGTCCTGCCAGGGCTTCCGGTCATCGTTCGGGGAAGCTATGATCTCCAGTTTCATGCCGTCGGGATCGGCGAAGGCGACTACCGTGTCATCGAAGCGCCGGGTGAGCTTCTCGAAGCGGATGCCGCCGTCTATGAGGCGGTCCGTCCAGTATCCCAGTGAGCCCTCCGGTATCGAGAAGGCGGTGACCGCGAGCTGTCCGGTGCCCTGTAAGCCGGCGGGAGACCCGGCCCAGGGAAAGAAGGTCATGATGCTGCCGGGGGAGCCCGCGCCGTCGCCGTAGTAGAGGTGGTACGTACCGGGGTCGTCGAAGTTGACCGTCTTCTTGACCAGCCGCAGGCCCAGCAGCCCCACGTAGAAGTCCACGTTGCGCTGCGGGTCGCCCGCTATGGCGGTCACGTGGTGGATGCCGGTGGTGTCGGTGTTCATCGGGCCTCCCGTCCGGGTTTCGTTGGCCAAAGTCTTTTCTCCGGTTATACCACCAACGTCTAGTCGTCCCGCCACCCCCACGAGGCGTGGCTGCCGTCGCAGAAAGGCCTGGTCGAAGAGCCCCCGCATCGGCAGAGGGCGGCCCGGGCCATGTTGCGGGACGCTTCCCCCCGCGCGTCGTGGATCTCGAACCCGCCCTTCAGGAAGAGCGGTCCGTTGACGGTAGTGTTTATGACGAGCCTGCCGGCCACGGAGCCTCCTTCTTCGTGGGGGCTGTCGTCCAGCGCGCCCGCGTCGCGGAAGCCCGAGCCCCGGTGGCTGTTGTCGCAGAACGGCTTGTTGCGGGACTCGCCGCAGCGGCAGAGGGCGAGGCGGGTGTCTTCGAGCAGGGTGGTGCCGGCGTGGTCCCTCAGCTCCACGTCGCCCCGGACGTAGAGCGGGCCGTCCTCGGCGACGATGACGACGTTCTCCCTAGGTGGAGACTCCTGGCCACCGCCGTCTTCGCGGCGGAACTGGAGCGCCCCCGTGGGGCAGCGCGTCACGACCTGTGCGACGGTGTCGGGGTGGGCGTTGTCCGGTTGGACCCACGGGCGCTTGCCCGCGTCGAAGACCCCGGGCAGCCCGCGGACGCACTCGCGGGCGTGGATGCAGCGCCCGGGGTCGAAGGTGACCGTTATGCGCTCCGCGCTGTATGCTTTTCTGGTCATACGGCTCCTCTTCCTACACGTGACGGCTTCTGGAGAGTTCCCGGGCGTCCTCCAGCACGTAAGAATCGAGCATCTTCCTCACCTGGTCCGGGTTGCCCGGCGCGAGGTCGTCATGCTGTTCAGGGTCTGCGTCCAGATCGAAGAGCCTCGCTTCCGAGCCGTCGCTGTGGGAGAACATCGCGTAGCGGTCGTCCCGGGCCCAGACGGTGGCGTGGTAGCCCGAGGTGAGGTACGCCCGCGGGGCCGGGTCCTCGTTGTCGAAAAGCCCCATGAGGTTCTGGCCGTCCATGGAGACCGGCGGCTCGATCCCCAGGGCGCCCAGGACGGTCGGCGTTACGTCGTGGGTGGAGGCGAAGTAGCCGCTGGTCTCCCCGGCGCGTTTGCCAGCAGGATGGCGGATCATGAACGGTATATCTACGAGCTCGGAGTAGAGCTCGGAAGAGACCTTTCCGATAAACCCGTGCTCCTGAAAGCCGTGGCCGTGGTCGGAGAGCACGACGAGCAGGGTGTTTCTCATCAGGCCCAGTTCCTCCATCTTGTCTATAAAGCGTCCGAGCCAGCGGTCTACCATCGTTACCTCGCCCGCATAGAAAGCTTTCATCCGGCGGAGCTGGCGTTCGGTAAGCCAGTCGCCGGGAGAGTTCAGGGTCGTCCACGGCTCCGGGCCGTCGTAGGGCTCGTCGTCGTAGAGCTTTACGTACTCTTCCGGTGGGTCCCAGGGCTCGTGGGGGTCGTAGTTGTCCACCACGAGGAAGAACGGCCTCCGGCCCCGGCTCGCCGCCTCCAGAAACTCCATCGCTGTAGAGTAGACCTGAGGGGCGAACCAGTCTTCCTCGCCCTCGCGGTTGGCGGTGTTGGCGAAGTACTGGCGCAGGATGTCTTCGTGCCGCTCCTTTTTCGGGCCGCCCAGGAGGGCTCTGTCCAGCTTCTCCTGGGGGGTCAGCCAGTTGGGTTTGTAGAAGTCCCGCTCCTGGCCCCGCACAAAGTGGAACACGTTGAATCCCCGCTGAAAGTTGAAGGCGGGCTTGGCGAAGTGGGAGACGTCGGAGACGAGCATGGTCTCGTACCCCGCGTCGCCCAGGATCTCGGCGAGGGTGGTCTGGTCATTGGGGATCGGCTGCCACCCGTACAGGCCCGTGTCCATCGTGTCGTCGTGCTCCCAGAGAGGATAGGTGCGGATGCCGGTGTGGATCGCGCGCCGCGCTGGTATGGTCGGCATCGACTCTGGGTAGGCGCGGGTAAAGCGCAGGCTATCTCGGGCGAGCGCGTCGAGGGTGGGGGTCTGGATCCAGTCGTTCCCGTAGGCCCCCACGTGGTCTTTACGCAGGCTGTCCAGGATCACCAGCACGACGTTGGGCCCCGTGCCCGGGGCGGACTCTCCCGAGGTCTCCGGCTGGCTCCGGCGGGCGGTCACCAAGGAGGTGCCGACCAGGGCCGTCCCCGCCGCCCCTACCCCCGCTGCCTTCAGGAAGCTCCTGCGGGTCAAGACGTTTCTCATTTAACAGGAACCCTCGTGCTGATCGTACGCCGTACGGGAACAACCGTCTCCTTCAGGAGGACTCCAGGCATTATAGGGGGTCCTGAACGGCCGGTGCAGGCTCCGGAAACTGGCGGAGTAGCGCAGGATCAGCATCCCCGGTCGGCGCCTTTTTCTGCGAGGCCTCGGCGATGGACTCTATACCGCGCGAGTGCAGAGCCGCTACTCCTCTCCGGCTGGAGAGAGCCGCAGCCCGGCCCGCGGCGCGACCTCCTCCGCCACCCACGCGAGCGACTCCGGGCTCGCGGAGGCCAGGGAGAGCGCGCAGAACGTGACGCCGGCCGCCGAGAGCCGCCCGAGGTTGTCGGCCACGCTCTTGGCGTCCTGGTCGTCCGCGTCGAGCGTGGTGCCGACCTCCAGCCCGCGGGGGTCTCGATCGTGTTCGTTGGCGAGGCGGGCCAGGCGTTCGCGGACCTCCTCCACTTGCTCCGGAGTGTCTCTAAAACCCATCCAGCCGCTCCCGAACCGCAGCGTCCGCCGGAGCGCCCGGTCGCTGTAACCGCCTACGAGGACCGGCGGTCCACCCGGCGTGCGGGGGCTTGTGCCGATCTCGGCGTCCCGGAAAGAGTAGAAACGTCCCCCGTAGCTCACTTTCCGGCCGCTCCAGAGCAGCTTCAGGGTTTCTAGACCCTCGTCCGTGCGGCGGCCCCGCTCCCGGCGGTCCATCCCCAGGGCGTCGAACTCGCCCGCGTTCCAGCCGGCTCCGACACCGAGGACGAGGCGGCCGCTAGAGAGCACGTCCAGCGACGAAGCGACGTTTGCCAGAACGACCGGGTGGCGGTAGGGGAGGACTAGGATACCGGTGCCGAGCGTGATGTGGTTCGTCACGCCGGCCAGAAAGCCCAGCAGCGTTAGCGGGTCGAGGAGGGGGCCGAACACCCGGAGCACGTGGTCGGGAACCCAGATGGAGTGGAAGCCCAACCCTTCGGCCTCGCGGGCTACGGTTGCTGCCTCCTCCGGGCCTCGAACCGAAGACAGGAACAGGCCGAGCCGCATACTGCGCTCGCAGGTCTCAGCCACGACGCGCCTCGCGGATGGTCTGGGTGTGGGCGGCGTCGCTCACGCGGCCTCGTTCAGCTCCGCGAGCTCCTCGTCGGAGAGCATGATGCCCGCGGCGGCGGTGTTCTCTTCCAGGTGGGCGACGGAGGAGGTGCCGGGGATGGGGAGCATCACGGGGGAGCGTGCCAGCAGCCAGGCAAGCGCCACCTGTGAGGGGCGGGCGTTCTTGCGGCCGGAGATCTCATCCAGGATGCTTCCAGGCCGCGCCAGCCGGCCCGTCGCCAGCGGGAACCACGGGATAAAGCCGATGCCCTCCCGCTCGCAGAAGTCGAGGACTTCCTCCGAGCCCCGGTCGGTGAGGTTGTAGCGGTTCTGGACGGTGATGATGGGGACTATCTCCCGCGCGTGCTCTATCTGCTCGACGCTGACCTCCGAGAGCCCGATGTGACGGATCTTGCCCTCGTCGCGCAGCTCGGCCAGGACGCCGAGCGACTCCTCGGCCGGGACCTCCGGGTCTATGCGGTGGAGCTGGTAGAGGTCTATCCTCTCGACCTTCAGGCGCCGCAGGCTGCCCTCGCACGCCCGGCGCAGGTGGTCGGGGTGACCGTTCGGGCTCCACTGCCCGGGGCCGCCGCGCACGAGGCCGCCCTTGGTGGCGATCACCAGGTCGTCGGGGTAGGGGTGGAGCGTCTCGCCGATCAGGCGCTCGGAGACCTCGGGGCCGTAGGAGTCGGCGGTGTCTATGAGGTTTATGCCGACCTCCATGGCGTGCTGGAGCACGGCCCGGGCCTCCTCCGGGTCCTCGGGCTCGCCCCAGATGCCCCCGCCGGTGATGCGCATGGCGCCGAAGCCCAGGCGGTTGACCCGGAGGTCGTCATCGCCGATGGCGAAGGCCCCGGAGAGCGCGGCGTCGGGGCGTCCGTTTGTCTCGGTCATGGTTCCCTTTCAGGTCGGGGTTTCTCCGGCTGGCAGCTGGGAGCTCAGGGTCGTCGCGCCGGCGGCCGCTACTCCGGCGGGGCCATGCCCTTGGCTCTCAGTTCCTCCAGGGCCTTCTCGGACTTCCGCAGCCTGGAGAGGCCCATGCCGGCGAGGACCTCCGGTGCTTTGGTGAACTGCACGTCCCTGTACTCGACGACCTGCCAATAGTTGCCCCACGGGTCGCGGAAGTCCAGCCCGCCGCCGGGGACGCTGCGCAGGATCTCGGCCTCCGTGCCCTCCAGCGCCCGCCGGACGGCCTCGCGGTCGTCCACCACGAGCCCCACGTGCCGGTGGGCATCCGGTCCTTGCGTCCGGCCCTCGGAAAGGGCGAGAAACTGGTCGCCGGCGTCGATAAACGCCATGCGCGGGCCGCGGCCCCGCAGCTTCAGCTCGAAGAGCCGCCCGTAGAACTCCAGGGCCTCTTCTATATCGCCGACCTCCAGGGCGACGTGGTTTACGCCGAGGAAGTGCGCTTTGCGGCTCACGCGCCCATCTGGGTGGTGTGGTGCGGCTCTACGTAGACGACTACCCGCTCGTCGCCGGGCTGGTGGTAGGGGTACTCGTCCATACCGAGGTACTTCTTCGCCATCGCGTTTATAAAGTCCAGGTCCGGGTCGTCCTCGATCTTCGTTACCTCGCCCCTTATCTCCAGGTAACGGTAGGGGTCCTCGGGGTCTACGAGGGAGAGGGCGATGCGCGGGTCGCGCTGCACGTTGCGGTACTTCTGGCGCGTCTTGGTCTGGCTGAACTTGACGTGCTCGCCGTCCCAGTCGAACCACACCGGGGTGCTTTGCGGCTCGCCGTTGGGGCCGAGGGTGGCGACGTGGATGAGGGCCGTGGTACCGAGGAGGTCCGTGTACCCTTCGGGGATCACCGGGTGCTGTTCTTGGGTGGTCATGTTCTCCTCTCTGCTCTTCCGTTACGCCACTACTCGCCTTCTCCAGCCAGCTCTTCGCGGGCTTCGTCTTCGGCTGGCTGAGGAGGTTCTTGCTGTGCGGCGTGGGCGACGACCAGGAGCGCCACCACGAGGCCGAGCGGGGAGATCCAGCGCGGCAGCCGGATGCCGAAGGCGTTGTCGAAGGAGGGCTTGCCGGGGCCGGCCATCAGGATGGCGGTCGCGGCGGCCATGTTGGTTACGGGTAGCTCCGCGCCGCCCTCGGTGACCCAGATCGGCTGGTCCCAGTGGACCTTGGCCGTCGCCATCGCCATAGACCCGATAACCCCCAGAGGCCCGAGCGGGTGGAGAAAGCCCAGCAGCGTCAGCAACCCGCCCCCGAACTCGGCGCCGCCGCCCAGGAGCGCCCATTGCTTGCCCGGGCGCAGCCCGATGGACTCCATCCACCCGGCGGTCCCCTCAAGGCCCGGTCCCCCGAAAGACCCGAACAGCTTCTGGGCCCCATGTCCCACCATTAACGACCCGAGGACCGCCCTTACGACCAGTAAAGCCAGGTTTCCCACGTCGCCTCCTTTTCTTCCTCCTGCTTTCTATATCCCACCCAGGCGGGACTTGCGTTTGTTGCGTTCCACGGGTAGCTTCGCCTCCAACCAGTCCTGCTTGCCCCCGGCGTAGTGACGCACGTTCTCGTACCCCATCTCCTCCAGCTCCCGGACCTCCTCGATGGAGGTCGCGCATTTGGCGTTCATGCAGTACACGACGATCTCGGCGCCCTTGTCCGGCAGGACCTTCTCCGCCTCGTCTATAAACTCGTAGGGGAGGTTGACCGCGCCCGGCAGGTGGCTCCGCTCGTAGTGCTGCGGGCTGAGGGCGTCCACGAGTACGAAGTCGTCGCCCCGGTCGATCTTGGCTTTCAACTCACCCCGCGAGATCTCCTGTGCCATCACCCTTCTCCTTTGCATTGACCGGCACGAGCTTTTCTAAGTGTAACGCGGGCCGCCTGCCTCTCGCGAGCCGGCGCGCCCGGCCTCGACGGCCTCGCGCACCGCTGGCGCCACCTCGGCGGCGAACAACCGCGCCTGCCGGACGTGGTCCTCCCGGGGCCAGTAGACGAACGTGTCCAACCCGTCCTCCAGGGCCAGGCGTGCGAGCTCCGCGACCCACCTGGAGACGGAACCGTCCAGCGGGCCGTCCCCGGCGCCGCCGATCCGGCCGGAGACGTTGAGTACGCACCGGATCTCCTGCGGCTCCCTTCCGGCGTCGCGGGCCGCCGCGTCTACCCGTCGCTGCATCTCGGGTAGCTGTCCGGGTTGAAGGTAGCCGAGCGAGGGCACCCAACCGTCGGCCATGCGGCCGACCAGGTCCAGCATCCGCGGCCCGTAGGCGCCGACCCAAATTCCGATGTCGTGCGGCGGCCGGGGACCGGAGTTCATGCCCTCCAGCGAGTAGAACTCGCCCGCAAAGCGCAGCGCGCGCTCCCCGCTCCACACCAGCCGCATGACCTGCATCGCCTCTTCAGTCGCGCGCCGCGCCTCTCCAGGGCTCCGGCGGGGACCGCCCATCGCCGCGATGGCGTCCCAGAAGGCCCCGGCCCCGAGCCCTACCTCGACCCGGCCGCCGCTGATGACGTCGAGGCTCGCGGCGGCCTTGGCGAGCATGGCCGGTGGGCGCAGGGGCAGGCTCGCCACGTCGGGGAAGAAGTGCAGACGCTCCGTCTGGGGCACCAGCGTGGAGATCAAGGTCCAGGTGTCTAGAAAGCGCCGCTGGTAGGGGTGGTCCTGCACGCCGAGCAGGTCGAGGCCCGCCCGGTCCGCCGCCACCGCCACCCGCGCCGCGAAGTCCGGCGGGGCGGCCAGCGGTTCGACGCTCACCCCGAACTCCAGCTTCCGGCCTTGGTCACCCATCGTGATCCTCCTCTGGTCCCTTGACGCTCGCGCTTATTCCAAACGTCGCCACCAGCGCCACCGCCGCGGCGGCGGTTATGAGCAGGAAAGCGTCCGAGAACGCATCCGTCCCCAGGCTGTAGAAGGGATTGAGCGCGGCGGCGCCCGAGTCCTGCCGCAGGGCGAGGAACGTGGCGGCCACGGCCGGACCGAAGCCGCCGCCCAGGAAGAAAACGAGCTGGTAGATGCCCAGCCCCACCCCGCTCTCCTCCGGCGGGAGCGTAGCCGAGGCCGCGTTGGCGTTGGGTGAGTTCACCGCCGAGAACCCGACGCCGAGGCCCAGGATGCCGGCGGCTACCGCGACCGCGGAAGCCCCGGCCCCGAAGGCCGAGACGGCGAGGGTAGAGAGCAGGATCACGACGAGCCCCGAGCGTATGAGCGCCCGCGGCCCGAAGCGGTCGGAGAGCCGCCCCGCCACCGGGGAGAGCACCGCCACCGCGGCGGCCCCTGGCGCGAGCACGAGCCCTATGGCCGCGGCACTCAGGCCGTTGGCCTCCGAGAGTAGGAAAGGAGCCAGCACCAGCGTGCCGACGTTGGCGAACATCGTGAAAAAGCCGACGCCCAAAGTGGCGAGAAAGGCCCGGTTGCCGAACAGCCCGGGCGAGACGAACGGCTCGGGCGCGGAACGGATGCGCCAGATAAACCCCACGGCCGCCGCGAGCGAGAGCACGAAGCTGCCCCACGCCACCGGCGATAGAAAGCCCGCCACCTGCCCCTCCGTCACACCGAAGAGCGCGAGCCCGGCGGCAAAGGCCAGCAGGAGCCCACCGGGCATGTCGAATCGGTGGAGGGCCTCACCGAGGCCCTCCGGGGCGGCGGAGGGCTCGGACACGGCGTCCGGCAGGATGTGCCAAGCGCCGGCGGCGAGAAAAAGGGCCAGGACGAGCGTGACGTAAAAGAGGCTCTGCCAACCGGTAAACCCCGCGATAATGCCGCCCGCCACCGGCCCCACGGCCGCCCCGACCCCGACGCTGGAGGAGAGCAGGCCGAGGGCGGTGCCGCGCTCCCCGGGCGGCAGGAGCTTGGCGATGGCGGCGAAGCCCAGCGCCGGGATGGCGGCGGCGCCCGCAGCCTGCAGCACGCGGCCCGCCACCAGAACGGACAGGCTCGGGGCGAGGGCGCACACCACCGAGCCCGCCGCGAGCCCGAGAAGTCCCAGGGAGAAGGTACGCCGCAGGCTGTAGAGGTCCGCCACGCGCCCGTATAGCGGGATGCCGACGGCGAAGACCAGGAGGTAACCCGTTATGACCCAGCCGGCCTGTCCCTGGCTCGTCCCGTAGTCCTGGCGGATGTCCGGCACCACCACGTTGACGAATGTCTGCTGGACCACGGCGACGAAGATCGCCGCCACCACCACCGACAGGATGAGCCGGGTGGATACACCTCCCCGCTCCACCCGGCCGGCCGCCATTAGCGACGTCCGGCCGCCGGAGCGAGCTGCCGCTCTTCGGTCTCCGCGTCGTACCCGAGCCGGGCCGCCAGGTCCACGACGAGCCGCCCGAGCTGGTCCAGCCGCGCGCCGAGGCGCTCGTCCGTTGTGTTCCCCTCAGCGTCCGCCAGCCGCCGGGCCCGGGGTACGGCAACCGTGACGGGGGCTACGACGCCGCGCAGGGCGTGCGCGGCGTGCGTCAGCGCGCCGATGGCGTTGAGGGCCGACTGGTCCCCACCCGCCGTGGCGATGAGGCCCACCACCCGGCCTTCCAGGTACGGGCGCTCGTCCCGCGCCAGGAACTGCATAAAATCCAGCGCGTTCTTGGTCACGCCCGCCAGCGTGCCGTGGTAGGTGGCCGTGCTGATCAAGACGGCGTCCGCCCGGCGCAGGGCCTCCAGAAACCGCCCGATGTCCGCCGCGCTCTCCCCGTACTCGTCGAGTGCCCGGCCCGGGACGTACATCGGGAGACCCAGCCCGCGGAGGTCCAGAAACTCGGTCTCCGCCCCGGCGTCTCCGGCCGCCCGGAGCGCCCGCTCGAGGGCGCCCAGGCTGGTCGAGCCCTCCCGCAGCGTCCCGCCGACCCCGACGACGTTCAAACGTTCGTTTCTCAAATTGTTTCCTCTTTCCAAATCAAAGTCGTATTGTAAGCCGTATACGATTTTTCCGAAACGAAACCGGCTACGAGCCGGATACCAGGTTAGAGCGCACCTTCTTTAGAAGCTGGTGGAGGGTTTGCCGCTCGTCTCCATCGAGGCCTTTCAGAACCCTATCCTCGGCCTCCTCCCAGCAGCATGTGACGGGTCCCTCGAGGGACCGGCCCTTATCCGTCAGGTGTACCCGGAAGCTCCGGGCGTCCTCCGGGTCCGGGCGGCGCCCGACGAGGCCGCAGCCTTCCAGCCGCTGGAGCATCCGAGTGACGGTGGGGGGTTCGACGCCGAGCCGGGCGGCCAGCTCGCCGCCGCGCAGCCCGTCCTGCTCCCACAGCTCGATCAGGACCATCTCCTGGCCGACGTGGAGCCCGACCTCCGCCAGCAACTCCCCGACGCTTGCCCGGTGCGCCCGGCAGACCTTCGCCAGCGTGTACCCGACGTTATCCCGGATGGAATGCCACCGGGCTGCTTTGTTCTCCGCCGCGCCCGCCACGCCCTCTTACCTCGCTGTAAGACGCTCGTAGTTGCGCCGGAACAGGTCCAACGCGCCTTCCACGTCCGCCTCGCCCCGGATGCGGTAGCTAACCCATCCGGTCTGCGGCAGCACGTGGTGGGGCCGCGCCCGTCCCTCGGCCACCAGCTCCTCCCGTATCCTACGCGGGAACGGCAGATCCGCCAGCCGGTCGCCGTGCAGGTGCCCGATCTCATGCCCCTGCACCCGGAACTCGATCCCGCCGAAACGGTGCGGCCGCGCCTCCACCCCCGGCCAAGAGAGCACCTCGTCCCGAAACCTCTCTGAGATCCTCACGATCCCTCCTTGTGAAAGTAGTTAGCCAGCTAAACAATTTTAGCGCTGGTGGATGAAGTTTCAAGGGGCGCTTGCTACTCCAGGGGCAGTACCGTCAGGAGGGACGAGACGGTGATGACGGAGACGGCGGTGGAGAGGAGGATAGCGCTGGAGGCCCGTTCGAGGTAGGTGTCGTACTGGCGGGCGACGATAAAGACGTTGGCGGCGACGGGGAGGGCGGCGCCGAGGACGGCGACGCTGGCCCAGAGGGGGTCTACGGAGACCAGTTGGGTCATCGCGAGCCACATGGCGGTAGGGTGGACGAGTAGTTTGAACGCGCTCATGTAAGAGGTTTCGCGGAGGCCGGCGGAGAGCGGGAAAGAGACCAGGGTTGCGCCGAGGGCGAAGAGGGCGCAGGGACCGGCGGCGGAGCCGAGCAGGTCGGTAAAGCGGGCGGCGGGGGTTGGGAGGTCGAGGCCGAGGCCGGAAACCAGGACGCCGGCGAAGATGGCGATAACGAGCGGGTTACGCGTCAGGGAGCCCGCGACCGACGAGGCCCGCCGCCGCCAGCCGCCGCCGGGATCCTTTCCCGATTCGACGAGGGTTATGGTCAGCGGGATCAGGACGGCGGCCTCCAGCGTGAGGCCGAGCAACAGCGGTATCGCCGCCTCCGGCCCGAAGGCTGCGGAGACCAGGGGCAGCCCCATGTAGCCTGTGTTGCCGAGCACAGCGGATGCCCCCTGCACCGCCGCGTCTTCCCGGTTCGTACCGAAAACGCGGTGTCCCAGGACCGCGGCGGTAGCGAAGACCGCGAGCCCGACGCCCAGATAGGCGGCCATGAACTCCACGTTGAAGATCTCGGCGAGGTCCGACGTGGCCATCAGGTTGAAGATAAAGGCCGGCAAGGCGAAGTAGAAGACGAAGGCGTTGACGCCGGCGGTGGCTGCCGGGCTCAACAGCCCGAAACGTCCGGCGGCGTAGCCGCAGAAGATCAGGGCGAAAAAGGGCAGCGCCGTGTCGAGTATGACCTGCAAGTCCCCGACACTATACAGGCCGGAAGGAGGTCCTAACGGGTAACCCGGATACCGGTTCCTTCGACCACCTCGCCGACCACCGCCGCCAGCGTCCCGCGCTCCTCCAGCGCCCGGACGAGGTTCCCCCTACGGTTCCCGGCGAGGAGCAGCCCGCCGCTCGTCTGCGGGTCGTAGAGGGGCAGCAGGTCCTCTTGTGAAACCCCATCCGCCGTTACGCGGTTCTCCAGGTACCGGCGGTTGCTCTCGAGCCCGCCGGGGTAGCAGCCCCCGGCGGCCAGCGGGACGGCCTTCTCCCAGACCGGCACGCTGCTTCGCCGGATCACGGCCCCGACCCCGGAGGCTGTGAGCATCTCCGAGAGGTGCCCCAGGAAACCGTAGCCGGTGACGTCCGTGGCGGCGGAGACGTTCACCTCCCGCAGCGCGTCGCGCGCGGCCTTGTTCAGCACGGCCGCCGCGTCCACCGCGTCCTCTATCTCGTTTTCGGGGAGGCGGTCCTGTTTGAGCGCCGTCGTCAGTATGCCGAGGCCGAGGGGCTTTGTGAGCAGCAAGGCGTCTCCGGGCTCCGCGCCGGCGTTTCGCACCACCCGGTCTTCCTCAACGAAGCCCGTCACCGATAGCCCGTACTTGGGCTCGTCATCCTGGACGGAGTGGCCGCCGCAGAGCTTCGCTCCGGACTCCTCGATCTTCGACTGCCCGCCGGCCAGGATCTCGCGCAGCACCCCGAGGTCCAGCGAACAGGGGAAGCCGACCAGGTTCAGGGCGGTGAGCGGTTCGCCGCCCATCGCGTAGATGTCCGAGAAGGCGTTGGCCGCGGCGATCTGGCCGAATCGGTACGGGTCGTCCACGATGGGCGTGAAGAAATCGGCGGATTGCAGGAGCAGGCCGCCGCCGAACGGGACGTATCCGGCGTCGTCCCGGGTGTCCATCCCGCTCACGAAGCCGTCCAGCGACGCCGGCGCGAGCCCTTTCAAAGCCTGCTCCAGGTCCCCCGGAGCGAACTTCGACGCTCAACCAGCCTTTGTCGAGTACTTCGTCAGCCTTATGCGGGTACGTTCATCCATCGCCCAGAGTATACTGCCCCCGCCCGGCCGGCAGCCCGGGAACGTTGGCGATGGCGCAGGCAGCGGGCGTGACCTTCACCTCGTGGCCCTCCAGCAACCGGCATAACGCTTGCTCCGCGATCCGGCCACGAGACCGGGGCCATCGCCATCCGACGCCGGGATGAATCGCTAGCGACCAGCTTCGTGCTCGGGCGGCTGGTGTCGAAGACCGGCCTTGATGGAGCACCTACGAAAGCTGGGGTTGTCTGGAACCTTGCTCGGGAACCACTCGAAGTCCGGGGCGCAGGCCCGGAAAACAGGAGGTCCGTATATAAGACGGCCGGCGCGGAGAACGCCCCGGGTCTTCCCCGGCCTGCAAGGCTATCTGCCACGCCTCGACCGGGCGGGAGAAAAGCGGAGGCGAAGCGCCGCAGAGGTCTGACCGGCCGGCGCGGTACTTCGGCGCAACGGGCTTCCGGGCTAACGCCCTTGACGCGGGCTCCGCGCACCATTAGGCTCGAAACGTATACAATACGGGAGATATGTGCGGGAGTAATTAGCTGGCGAGTCTGACGCCGGGTCAGGGCTATCTCGGAACGGAGGTCGGATACGGTGTAGGGTGCGTTCGGTTCGCGGGGAAAGCTGAGCAGGGACGACAAAGGAGGAGAGAGTATGGCAGGAGAGTACGTACTGGCCATAGACCAGGGGACCACCTCGAGCAGGGCCATAGTCTTCAACCACGACAGCGCGACGGTGGGCGAGGCTCAGGAGGAGTTTACCCAGCACTACCCCAGGCCCGGCTGGGTCGAGCACGACGCCAACGAGATCTGGGAGGTCACCCTCAAGGTCATCCGGGAGGCGCTCGACGACGCCGGGGCATCCCCTGGGGACATCGCGGCCATCGGGATCACCAACCAGCGCGAGACGGTGGTGGTCTGGGACCGTCAGAGTGGCGAGCCGGTGCACAACGCCATCGTGTGGCAGGATAGGCGGGGTGCGGCGTTCTGCGACGAGCTCTCGGAGCAGGGCTACGCCGAGATGGTGCGGGACAAGGCCGGGCTCACTATAGACGCCTACTTCTCGGGCTCCAAGGTCACCTGGCTTCTGGAGAACGTGGAGGGCTTGCGGGAGCGGGCGCAGAGCGGCGAGGTGGCGCTGGGGACCATGGACACCTGGCTCATCTACAAGCTCACCGGGGGACGCGAGCACGTCACCGACTACTCCAACGCCTCGCGCACGCTCATGTACAACATCTTCGATCTCAAGTGGGACGACGAGCTCCTGGAGATGCTCGGCGGCGTGCCCAAGGAGATGCTGCCGGAGGTCAAGCCCTCCTCGTTTGTCTACGGCAACACCGACGCCGGGGTCTTCGGGGCCGAGGTGCCGGTTGCGGGGGTCGCGGGCGACCAGCAGGCGGCGCTCTTCGGGGAAGTCGCCTTCGAGAAGGGCCTCACCAAGAACACCTACGGCACGGGCTCGTTCGCGCTCATGAACACCGGCCCCGAGCCCATAAAAAGCCAGAACGACCTGCTCACCACCATCGCGTGGGGGATAGGGGAGGAGCCGGTCGAGTACGCCCTCGAAGGGGCCATCTTCATTACGGGCGCCGCGGTGCAGTGGCTGCGGGACGGTCTGGGCATCATCCAGAGCGCCGAAGAGACCGAGGAGCTTGCCCGCAGCGTCGACTCCAACGACGACGTGTACTTCGTGCCGGCTTTGGTGGGCCTGGGGGCTCCGCACTGGGACTCCTACGCGCGGGGCACCATCGTGGGGCTTACACGCGGGACCACCAAAGCGCACCTCGCGAGGGCGGCTCTAGAGAGCATGTGCTACCAGACCCGGGACGTGGTAGAGGCCATGGAGGCCGACACGGGGGTAGACATCCCGACGTTCAAGGCCGACGGTGGGGCAGCGGCCAACCGGTGGATGATGCAGTTCCAGGCCGACATCCTGGGTGTTCCGGTCGAGGTGCCCGAGACCTTAGAGACCACGGCTTTGGGGGCGGCGTACCTGGCGGGGCTGGCCACCGGGTTCTGGTCGGACCAGGAAGAGCTCAAAGAGCGGTGGCGTTTGCGGCACCGGTACGAGCCGAAGATGGGAGAGGAAGAGCGCGAGCGGCTCTACGGGAGGTGGAAGGAGGCACTGGAGCGCTCCAGGAACTGGTCCCGGGAAGCCGTGGACTCCCCGCTGGCTTAAGTTTCCCGGCGGGGGCGGGGGCTGAGGCCTCAGCCCCCGCCCCCGCCGTCGACCCGGAGTAGAGGTAGGGTAGCGGTGTCTAACCGGAGCGGGTATGGAATCTGGACCTCCTGGAGAACTCTGAATGGAACTGTACACTGCCGAGTTCGTCGGCACCCTGATGCTCGTCCTGTTGGGGGGCGGTGCGGTTGCCGGGGCTTTGTTACGCCAGTCCAAAGCGGGGAACGCGGAACCGGTGACCGACATGATCAGCGAGTGATCGCTCATGAATTGAAACCACGGCACTCCTGTCGAACATACAGGCCGTAAACAAAGAGTTAGGGAGCAGCGTATGACCCGACAAATACTCCAAGACATAGAGAACAGGACGTTCGACCTGATCGTGGTGGGGGCCGGCATAAACGGCACGGGCATCGCCCGCGATGCCGCGATGCGAGGCCTCAGGGTGCTCGTGCTCGACAAAGGCGACATCTCCAGCGGCACTACTCAGTGGGCTACGCGCCTTATACACGGCGGCCTCCGTTACCTCGAGCACTACGAGGTGCCCCTGGTGCGCGAGTCACTGAGAGACCGTGAGACGCTCCTACGCATAGCGCCGCACCTGGTCAAACCGCTCAAGTTCACCGTCCCGATCTATGAGCGATCCTCGCGCGGACCCGGCATGATCCGTCTCGGCATGATCGGCTACGACATCCTCTCTTACGATAAGTCCGTGCCCAACCACAAGATGCTCAGCCGGGACGCCGCGCTGCGCGAGTATCCGGGGCTCAATCCGGACAGCCTCAAGGCGGCGGCCACCTATTACGACTGTCAGGTCGAGTACGCCGAGCGCGTGGCGGTAGAGAACGCGGTCTCGGCGGTCCAGAACGGGGCTGAGGTCATCACCTACGCCGAGGTCAAGCGCCTCCTCTTCGAGGATGGCGGCTCGCGGGTGGTCGGGGTCGAGTTCGAGGACCTGCTGGACGGCGGCGCCCACACCGCCCGCGCCCCGGTAACGGTGAACGTGGCGGGACCGTGGGTGGACCGGGTGTTGAGCGGTGCCGGAGCATTCGGTTTCACTAGCGAGCGCACGGACGGCGGGGGCCGTTCCGACGAAGGACGCATGATCGGAGGCACAAAAGGCTCCCACATCATCGTGGACCCGTTCCCCGGCGCTCCCAAAAACGCCATCTACGTCGAGGCCCGCAAGGACGGGCGGCCCTACTTTATCGTGCCGTGGAACGAGCGCTACCTCATCGGTACCACTGACCTCCGCTACGAGGGCGACCTCGACCACGTCCAGGCTACCGAAGAGGAGATAGATTACCTCCTGGAGGAGACCAACTATGTCATCCCGGATGCCGGCCTTACCCGGGATTCGGTGCTGTTTACCTATTCCGGGGTGAGACCGCTGCCGTATGCGTCCGAGGGCGCGGAAGGGGCCATCTCCCGGAGTCACATCGTCTTCGACCATGCGAAAGGCAAGTCGGTGGCGGGGGGGAGGATCAAGGTCTCCGGAGGTGGCAGCCCCAAGGCGGAGGGACTGCTCTCTATAGTGGGCGGTAAGCTAACCACCTACCGCAACCTGGGCCGCCAGACCACGGACGTCGTCTACAAAAAGCTCGGCGCAAAGCCTCCCAAGAGCGCTACAGACCGGGTTCCCCTTCCCGGAGGCAAGACGCCGGACCTCGCCGCTTTCACGGAGGAGTTCAGGAGCAGTAGCGGCCTTCCCGACGTGCTCGCCCGCCGGCTCGTCAGGCTCTACGGTGCCCGCGCCTACGACGTGCTCGCCGAGGCCGGCGACGATGACTCGCTCAAGGAGCCCCTAACTTCTCCGCCAGCCATCGAAACCGGCCTTATGGGCTGTGAGGTGCTCTACGCCTTCCGGAAGGAGATGGCCGAGAAGCTCTCCGACGTGCTCCTGCGACGCACGATGGTGGCATATGGCCCGAAGGTTGCCCTCGACGTGGACGAGGCCGCCGCGCAGGTGGCGGTCGAACACCTCGGCTGGAGTGAGGAGCGCGCGAAACAGGAGGTCGAAGATTACCGCGAGTGGATCAAGCGCTACACGCCGAAGGCGCTACGCGAACATGAATCCGCCGGAGCGTGAGCATCGAGCGATCCGGCACGAGGATCGAGTACAGGGGTGATTGCAGCCGTGGCTGAAGATTCCGGAAACGGCAGAGAACGGCAGCAGCACGGCCGCTACTACACAGAGTACGTGCGGGTAACCTCCGAAACGGGTCCCCGGGAAGGATTGCGGGAGGTTCTGGAGGCGGGCGAGAGTAAGGAATGGCACCCGGCCGCGGTCGCCGGTGGGCTTCCGAATGGCGGAATGGTCCTTTTCTGGGACACGGCCCGACCCAGCTTCGGCAGGGGTTACGCGCAGTAGTGTCTGCCCGCCCCATAGCTTCACGATTCATCCGTTAGATAGAGAGGACTTACGATGGAAACAGACGTCGTTGTAATCGGTGGCGGCGCCACTGGCGCGGGGGTTGCCTGGGATCTCTCACTCCGGGGAATCGACGTTACTTTGGTAGAGATGGGCGACATGGGTACGGGAACATCGGGAAGATACCACGGACTCTTGCATACGGGGGCTCGATATGTCGCCAGCGATCTCACGAGCGCCCGGGAGTGTTTCCAGGAGCACACGATCATCCGCCGGGTCGCACCACACGTACTCGACGACACTGGCGGTCTGTTCGTACTTTCTCCGTCTGATGAGGAAGAGTTCGTCGATGGCTGGTTGGACGGGTGCGAGGCCGCGAACATACCGGTTCAGGAACTCGATGCCTCGGAGGCTCTAGACCGCGAGCCTCTCCTGCATCCCGGAACTCGACGCGCCTTCGAGGTACCCGACGCCGCCTGCGACTCATTCTCGCTCTGTGGAGCGCTGCGCCGCAGCGCCGAATCCGAGGGCGCAAAGTTCCTTGTTTACCATAAAGTAGAAGGATTCCATGGAGACAATGGTGGAATTACCGGGGTACGGGCGACGGACCTGAGGTCCGGAGAGACGCAAGACATCCGGTGTTCCATGGTCGTAAACGCCGCCGGACCGTGGGCTGCGGAGGTTGGCAACGCCGCCGGTGTGGAGTTCGGTATGGTGCTCAGCCGCGGGGCGATGCTGGCCTTCAACGGTAGGTGGACGAGCGCGATCGTGAGCCGTCTCAGGCCTCCCGGCGACGGCGACATCTTCGTGCCCCTCGGCTACTCCGGCGTCGCGGGGACAACCTCCGTACCGACCGACGACCCTGGAGACACCCGGATAGAGGACTGGGAGCGGGAGCGCATAATTTCGGAGACGGAAACCTTTCTGCCCGGCATTAGGAGGGGCAAGATTTTACGTTCCTGGGCCGGCGTACGGCCCTTGTACGATCCGGATACACAATCTGACTCAGCCGAGGGAACCCACGTGGACAACCGCAAGGCGACCCGAACCTTTGACGTACTGGATCACGAAGAAGAGGATGGTGTGGGAGGCATTCTTACCATCGTTGGTGGCAAGCTGACCACGTTCAGGCTCATGGCCGAGAAGACCTCGGACGCCGCCTGTGAGAAGCTCGGCGTGGACAAAACCTGCCTCACGGCCGAGGCCGAGATATTGGCAACATAGGATAACCGTAGATCGAACTTATCGGGAATGTAACTTTCTTTGGGAGAGGAGAAAAATGACGACTAGCTTTAGGGGAGCGATCTTTGATGTAGACGGGGTGCTGGTCGACTCACCCCACGAACAAGCCTGGCGCGACGGACTGCGAGAGCTCATGGAGAACGAGTGGAAAGATATCCGCGACCAGACCTCCTGGTCACCTGAGGCCTTCACCCCGGAGGTCTACCAGACGGTAATGAGCGGGATGCCCCGATACGCCGGTGCCCAGGCGGCCTTAGAGTACTTCGGCGTGCCCGATGCCGAAAAACGGGCGATAGAGTACGGTGAGAGCAAGCAAAAGATGATCGTAGAGCTAATAGAAACCAGCCAGTTTTACGCTTACCCAGATGCCCTGCGCTTTATCCTGTCCGTAAAGGGTGCGGGCATAAAGATAGCCGCAGCCTCATCCTCCAAGAACGCCAACGACTTCCTGGTAAGAGTCAGGCTGGACGAGTTTTGCGCGAAGGAAGGCCTCGAATACGAGTTTGTAGAGGAAGGCTACACGCTGCTAGACATCCTGGACACCAACGTAAGTGGCAGGGACTTTGAAGAAGGCAAGCCTCACCCCATGATCTTCCTCACCGCGGCGGAGGAGTTGGGGCTTACCCCTGGAGAGTGCTTCGTGGTCGAGGACGCCGCCAACGGCGTGCAGGCAGCGAAAGCGGGCAACATGGCGGCTCTGGGGCTGGCGCGGGCCAATGATGAAGCGCTGCTGGAAGAGGCGGACGCGGATATAGTGGTTACGAGCTTGGATGATGTGAGCCTGGATGCTCTCGCCGAAGGGCGACTAGAGCCGATGAGCGTAGGGTGAAGTCTAGTATGGGCGAGATGATTTCACACCACAGCGCGAGCCTCGGAGAGTACGGGGACGCAGTAGAAACCAGGCTCAAGGAGTTGCAGAACCAGCGTGTAATCGAACGCGTGTGGGAGGGCGACCACACCGTTTGGAAGCCGGAGCCCGAGGAGATATCCAACCGTCTGGGCTGGCTTCGTATCGCCGAGGCCATGAAGGAGGCACTGCCCGAGATCAAGGGTGTAGTCGAGTCCGTGCGCTCCGAGGGATACACGCACGCCCTGCTCTTGGGAATGGGAGGGTCCAGCCTGGCCCCAGAGGTGTTCCGCGAAGTCTTCGGCGTGAGAGAGGGCTATCTGGACCTGGCGGTCCTGGACAGTACCGACCCGGACGCCGTTCTTCGCTATGAGGAGAGCCTCGACCTCTCGCGCACGCTGTTCGTTGTCTCGACCAAGTCCGGGGGCACGGTAGAGACGTTCTCTTTCTTCAAGTACTTCTTCAACCGCGTGGTCGGAGAGGTCGGTCCAGAGAACGCGGGCCGGCATTTCATCGCCATCACCGACCCCGGCAGCGGGCTCGCGAAGACGGCCGACGCCTGTGGCTTCCGGGCCACGTTCCTCAACGACCCCAACATCGGCGGGCGCTACTCGGCGCTCTCGCACTTCGGGTTGGTGCCGGCGGCCCTTGTCGGGACCGACGTGGACAGGCTCCTGGAGCGTGCCACGGAGATGGCGCGCCAGTGCAGGTCGCCGGCAAGCGAGAACCCGGGGGCCTTACTTGGCGCGGTGATCGGTGAGCTTGCCCGGTTCCGGGAGCGGGACAAGTTGACCCTGCTCGCAGTCCCGCCCTTCGATTCGTTCGGCGCGTGGGCCGAGCAACTCGTCGCTGAGAGCACCGGCAAGGAAGGCGTGGGGATTCTGCCAATTACCGGGGAACCTGTTGGCCGCCCCGAAGACTACTCGGACGACCGCGTCTTCGTGCACCTGAGTTCGCGCGAGGACGGACCGGACGATGGCATCTCGGCTGCGGTCGAAGAGTTGGCAACCGCCGGACATCCGGTGGTGCGGCTGCGGTTGCGGGACCGGTACGGCCTGGGTGCAGAGGTTTTCCGCTGGGAGATGGCCACGGCTGTTGCGGGCCACGTACTAGGCATCAACCCATTCGACCAGCCCAACGTCGAATCAGCCAAAACCCTCGCCCGGGATATGGTCGAGACGTACCGGCTAAAAGGAGAGCTGCCCGAGCCCGAACCCTCGCTCCGGGAGGGTGGGATCTCAGTCTACCATGCCGGGGACTGCGAGGGCCTCGCAGGCGCGCTCGCCGACTTTCTGGCCGGAGCCCGGCAGAGCGACTACGTTGCGCTGCAGGCTTACATACGGCCGGACCCCGAAACAACCGAAGCCCTGCAAAGAATGCGTGTCCTGATTCGAGACCGGCTTCAACTGGCGACCACCGTTGGGTACGGACCTCGCTTTCTGCATTCCACCGGCCAGTTGCACAAGGGCGACGGCGGCAACGGGCTCTTTATCCAGTTCACGGCGGATCCGTCCCAGGACCTCGCCATCCCCGACGAGCCCGGCTCAACCGGGTCTTTCCTGACGTTCGGGATACTGGAGAGGGCCCAGGCCCTCGGGGATGGGCGGGCGCTCGAAAAGGCCGGGCGCCGCTTTATACGGTTTCATCTCGGCGAGGACGTCGTCGGGAGCTTAGAGCGGTTACTGGAGGGCTTATCATGATATCCGCCGTGATCTTCGACCTGGACGGCACCCTGGTGGAGACCGAGGAGCTAAAGGCGCTCTCTTACGCCCGCGCCGCCGCCGAGCTCCGGGGCGGTGATGTGCGTGAGCAGGAAGTCCTGGAGGCTTACGGGGACCTGGTAGGGCTCTCGCGTGAAGAAGTGGCGACGGCGCTGGTGGAGCGCTTCGGGTTGGAAGCGGCGGCGACGGAGCGTATGGCGGAGTTCGGGGTAAAGGAGCCCTGGGAGGCTTACGTCCAGGTCCGGCTGCAAGTCTACGAGAACTTGCTGGCCGACCCGGACCTGCTCCTGAAGCAGCGTTACCCGCACAACATCAAGCTTCTGCACCACCTCCGGGAGGAGGGCTACCGGATGACGCTGGCTACGATGTCCCACCGCTACCAGGTGCGGCACGTGCTGGACGTGCTCGGTCTCTCCTACGCCTTCGAGCTGGTGGTTACCAGGGACGACGTGAAGCGGGGCAAGCCGGATCCGGAGATAGACCTCCTGATCTCCGATAAGCTCGGGGTTCCGCCCAAGGAGTTTCTCGTGATAGAAGACTCACCGGCCGGCGTGGGAGCCGCGCTGGCGGCGGATATGGCCGTCGTGGCGGTGACCACCGAGTTGACGCGTCCCAAGTTCCGTGAATCAAACATCCTGGATTCCCGCTGGGTTGTGGAAGACCCCGAGACCTTGACCGAGGTGGTCTACCGCCGGATCGAAGCCGCGCAAGGAGAAGGTGGCTAGTGGAGGGCTCACGCTATGCCCGGCCCAGGTTTCGGAAAGGACAAAGATGCGCATAGTTCAGATGTCGGATATCCATGTGGGCACACCGCTTTTCAGGCCCGAGCTCATAAAAGCGGCTATAGAGGAGACCAACGCCTACGCGCCGGACTTGGTGGCCGTGGCCGGGGACCTCACCACCGCGGGTTACCGCTGGGAGTTCGAGGAGGCCAAGAGCTACCTGGACCAGATCGAGTGCGAGAACGTGGTCGTGATCATGGGCAACCACGATGCGCAGAACGTCGGGTACGAGCACTTCGAAGATCTGTTTGGTGAGCGGTCGCGCTCGTTGACGATCCGGGTGCCCGAAGGAGAGGTCAAGTTGGTGGCGCTCGACTCCTCAAAGCCGGACCTCGCCGAGGGAGAGGTCGGGCGTGAGAACTACGGGTGGATCGACGCCGAGTTACGCGGCTGGGATCGGGGACCGAAGATCGTGATGGTCCACCATCACCTCATGGCTGTCCCCGGTACCGGCCGCGACCGGAACAACTTGAGGGACTCCGGGGACGTGATGGCCGTGCTGCGAGATCTGAAGGTGGACATGGTTCTCTCCGGCCACAAGCACGTACCCTACGTCTGGAGCATCTCGGGGGTCAGGATGATTCACTCTGGGACCGTCTCCAGCATGAGGGTGCGCGGGAGAATACCGCCGTCCTACAACGTTATCGAGTTTGATCCAGACCAGGTGGTGGTCAACCTCCGTCATCCGGGCGAGGGAGAAGTGCCTTTCGCCCGGTTCTCGCGTCAGGCAGTTACGACCAGCGAGATCTTCCCGGACCTCCAATACTTCGTCCGTTACGCTGAACCGACCGCATGAAATTGGCACTCATGTCCGTTATCCGGGTTTGGGAGAGAGGGAGGATATGACCAAAGATACGGAAGACCTGCCACACGCGCTCGACAGGGAGAGCGATCTGGAGAAGCGCCTGGCAGGAAAGCGGCCAGCAGTCTTCCTGGACTACGACGGGACCCTCACCCCCATAGTGGACCGGCCCGAGGAGGCAGTCATCTCCCAGAGCATGAGGGAGGCCGTGAGCGGGCTGGCCGAACGCTGCGTGGTGTGCGTGG
>SIRX01000176.1 GCA_004563715.1 Actinomycetota bacterium
CGAGCCCGGCGACCACCCGGATGATCCGCCCCGCGGGCTCGGACATGAACCTCGCGAACGCCATGACCGCTACCTCCTTCTCCCCCGAGTTTGGGGGTTTATCTGTTTAAGGCTGACTCTATTGGGCTGCGGGGCTTCCGCAATGAGCAGCCTGGGTCATTTGGGTGATCAAGATTGATCAAATACGCTTCAAAGCGCTTGTATCCGGCGTCCCACCGGGGATAATGAATCTGGAAAGGAGGTCTCGCAAGATGAGAGAGCACACCTACCGGGAAGGCCTCGTGACGTTCGGTGACGACCTTTCTATATGGGACCGGGTCTTCACCGTTAACCCCCTGGTCCTCGTCGGCACCCGCGAGCCGGAGTCGGGTTACGACCTTGCCCCGAAGCACATGGCCACCCCGATGGGCTGGGAGAACTACTTCGGCTTTGTGTGCACGCCGCGCCACGCTACCTACGCCAACGCGCGCCGCGAGGGCGCGTTCACGGTGAGCTACCCGCGGCCCACGCAGGTGGTGCTGACGAGCCTGGCCGCCGCCCCCAGGGACCGCGACGGCTCCAAGCCGCTGGTCGAGGCCCTCCCGACCTTCCCGGCGAGCGTGGTGGACGGCGTCTTTGTCGAGGACGCCTACCTCTTTCTGGAGTGCGCGCTGGATAGGGTGGTGGACGACTTCGGGGAGAACAGCCTGATCGTGGGCCGCGTCGTGGCCGCCCACGCCCGGGAGGACCACCTGCGCGCCTCCGAGGTGGACGATCAGGACCTGATCCACAGCTCTCCCCTGCTGGCCTACCTGAGCCCGGGGCGCTACACGCAGGTCTCGGAGAGCTACTCTTTCCCCTTCCCGACGAACTTCATGCGGTAGCGGCGGGGAGCATGGCGCAGCCGGCCCGCAAGGTTCTGAGCCTACTCCGCGAGCACCGCGCGGAGATGGTCCGATTCCTGAAGTTCCTAGCACTCGCCGAGTCCCCCTCGGACGTGCCCGCCGCGCAGAGAAAAGCCCTGGACCTGCTCTCCGAGGCCCTGGAAGACCTGGGCTACGCGGTGCGGCGCCTCCCCGGCCGCCGGAGCGGCGGCCACCTCCTCGCCCGGCCCCGCGGCCGGCGGCGCGGCGATCCAGTACAGCTCCTGCTCGGCCACTGCGACACGGTCTGGCCGAAGGGCACGGTGGAGGAGATGCCGGTCGAGAGCGGGGACGGTGTGGTCCGCGGCCCCGGCGTCTACGACATGAAGGGCGGCCTCACCCAGATGGTCTTCGCCCTGCGCGCGCTGCGGGAGCTGGACCTCGATCCCTCTGTGACGCCGGTGATCTTCGTAAACTCGGACGAAGAGCGGGGGAGCCGGGAGTCCACCCGCCACATCCGCCGCCTGGCCCGCCTGGCAGACCGCGCCTTCGTGCTGGAGCCATCCCTGGGCCCTTCGGGACGGCTCAAGACGGCCCGCAAGGGCGTGGGCCGTTTCACCATCGTGGTGGAGGGCGCGGCGGCCCACGCGGGCCTCGACCCCGGCGGCGGCGCCAGCGCCATCCTGGAGCTCTCGTACCTCATACAGGCGCTGTTCTCCCTGAACGACCCGCAGACCGGCACCAGCGTGAACGTCGGGACCATAGACGGCGGCCTGAGCCCGAACGTCATCGCCCCGGAGAGCCGCGCCGTGGTGGACGTGCGGGTGCCGAACCAGGAAGAAGCAGAGCGGGTGGAGAAGGAGATCCTGGACCTGGAGCCCGTTACGCCGGGCGTCAAGCTGCGCGTTAGTGGTGGCGTAGGCCGTCCGCCGCTGGAACGCACGCCTCGCAACCGCCGCCTCTGGGAGCGGGCCAGATCTCTGGGCGTCGAGCTGGGCTTGGAGCTGCAGGAGGGCGTGGCCGGCGGCGGCTCCGACGGGAACACCACGAGCCTGTTTACGGCCACGCTCGACGGCCTCGGAGCCGTAGGCGACGGGGCGCACGCCGCCCACGAGTTCGTCTACACGGACCGGATGGTCGAGCGGTGCGCCTTGCTGACGCTGCTGCTGCTGGAGCCACCGCTCGCGGAGAAGGGTGCCGCGCCGGACTAGAAGGTCCGGCCGGGGAAAGGAGGAGACGTTGACCGGCAAATATTTCTTCACGTCGCTGACCAGGATCTCGGACCTGGACGAAGGCCGCTTCTCGGTGGAGCCGCTACCCCGGCGGGAGTGGGAGACGGGGGACTATGTCGTGGGAGAGATAATCTCCGCCCCGAACCGACTCTCCCGCGTAGAGCTGGCCACGGGCCGCATGGTCGAGGTCGTCGAGGAAGACCTGGTGGTGGGCGCCTTCGGCGTGCGCTACGCGACCCTCGAAGCCGTGGGCGGCTGGCAGGGCGTCGGGCTCGACCGGCGGATGGAGGCACTTACCAGCGCGGGGATCTTTGGCAGGTCAACGTCGAGATCGGCCCTGCTCCCGCCGCTGCTCTCCCTGCTCTACAAGGGACACGTATCCGCCGGCGGACGAAAGGCCACGATGACGGCTTACGTGCCGCCCGCCCCGGAGGTTCAGTTCGAGCTTCCAGTGGTGCTGCTCGTGGGGACCTCCATGTCCGCGGGCAAGACGACCACGGCCCGGGTGATCATCCGCCAGCTCAAAAAGCTGGGTTTGAACGTGCTCGCGGCGAAGCTCACCGGGGCCGGCCGCTACCGGGACATACTGAGCATGCAGGACGCCGGCGCCGACTACATCTTCGACTTCGTGGACGCTGGGCTACCCTCGACCGTCGTCCCGGAAGACGAGTACCGCGCCGCCCTGCGGAACCTGTTCTCCCGGATGGCCGCCGTGGAGGCCGACGTGCTCGTTGCGGAGGTCGGCGCCTCGCCCCTGGAGCCCTACAACGGCGCCACGGCCATAGAGGAACTCGGCGACAACGTCCGGTGCGCGGTTCTCGCCGCCTCCGACCCCTACGCCGTGACCGGCGTGACGACCGCCTTCGGCAGCCGGCCCAACCTGGTAACCGGCCTCGCCACCAGCACCGACGCCGGTATAGAGTTGGTGGAGAAGCTCTCCGGCATCCGGGCGCTCAACATCCTGGACCGTAACTCGTACCCCAAGCTCCGGGCCGTACTGCAGGACACGCTCGGCCTCTGAGGACCTACCGGTCCCAGCCGCCGCCCTCACTATCCCCCGGTCCCGGCCAGGACTCGTAGGACGTGCCCTCCGCCGGGACCCACGGCTCGGACCGCGCCGCCGGGGCCGCGCCGAAGGCCTCCAGCCGGCAGGCCACCTCGTGCAGGGCCTCTTCCGGCAGGTCCTCCTCGACCCTGGGAAAGACCACCCGCTCCTCCAGCCTTATGTGCGCCTCCAGCTGCTCGCCGAGATCCCGCAGCGTTTCCCCGCGCACGGTTCCCTGCTCCAGCTCGTCGCTGACCTGCATGGCGAGGCCCCGGATACGGGCGTGCTGGGTGAGCATCTGCACCACGGGGCCCTCTTCCAGGTCGCCGCCGTGGCGGGCCATCACCGGCAGGAGCACCTCCTCTTCTTTCCTGAAGTGGACGCTGGTATCCTCCCGCCAGAACTCCAGGAAAGCCACGGCGGCCTCTTCGGGGGCCACCCCCTCCCCGGAAGCCGACCGCTTGAGCCGGAGGGCGTTGACCAGCCCCTGATGATGGTCGTCCGAGAACTCCCTGAGGTCCGGGTGCCGCTTCATAACCTACCTCTCCTCTCCGCTCCGTGAGCTTCCTGGCCTGCCGCCGAGCCGTACCGGGCCCCGCCGGCGGTGGACGGTGAGGTAGGCGAAGTCGTCGGAGGCGCTCCGGGTCGAGCGCGAGGCTCCCCGGGGGACGACGACCAGCGTACCTTCCGCCAGCGCGTGCTCCTCTCCCTCCACCCTCAAGACCCCCGTCCCCGAGACCCCGAGGATCACCACGTCCACCTCGTCGTTTACGTGCGTCCCGACACCCTCCCCGGCGGGGAAGCGAACCAGGTTGGCGTTCAGGTCCTCGCTCTCTTCGAGGGTCCATATAACACCCGGCCCGCTGTCTCGTCCGGCGATCCCCCGTAAGTCCGCTTTGTACCCCCCGGCCATCAGAGTCCCGTCCTGGTCCGCGTTTGATCCATGTCACCCGCCACGCTGTTTTTGATCCAGATCACTTGCAAAACCGGACACGCGGACATTTTATTACAAACCTGGTGTCAGTAAATCCGTGAGAGGGGCAGGGCCTTGAGCGAGACTCGGAACGCGTCGGCGGCCGGGAGGCCCAAAGCAGGCAAAGAACTGGATACGGCGAAGATGCCGGGGCACTGGCTCCTGGCGCGCCTCGGGAAGCGGGTGCTGAGGCCGGGCGGCCTGGAGTTGACGGAGAAGATGCTGGCGGCCCTGGACGTTCGTCCTTCGGACGCGGTGGTGGAGTTCGCCCCGGGCCTGGGGACGAGGGCCCGCATGACCCTCGCGAAATCGCCCGCCTCCTACACCGGGGTTGAGCGGGACGAGACGGCGGCCGAGATGGTTCGCGGCTACCTGAACGGTTCCGAACAGCGATGTCTGGTGGGCAGCGCGGAGGAGACCGGGATCGCCGACGGGTCGGCCACGGTGGTCTACGGTGAGGCCATGCTCACCATGCAACGGCCGCCGCAGAAGGTCCGGATCGTTGAGGAGGCGTTCCGGGTCTTGCGGCCCGGCGGCCGCTACGGCATACACGAGTTGTGCCTGGTCCCGGACGACCTGGACGAGAACAAGAAAGAGGAGGTCCAGAACGAGCTGTCGGCGGCGATACACGTCGGCGCCCGACCGCTTACGCCCTCCGAGTGGCGGAAGCTGCTGGCTTCCACAGGCTTTGAAGTAACCGCCCAGTCCCTGGCCCCCATGCACCTGCTGGAGCCCCGGCGTCTGGTCCAGGACGAGGGGCTGGCGGGCGCTCTAAGCTTCGCGCAGAACGTCCTGCGGGACGCCGAGGCCCGCAAAAGGGTGCTGGCCATGCGCAAGGTTTTCCGTCGGCACCGACAACACCTCTCGGCCATCGCGCTCGTCGGCGTAAAGCCCGGAGAATAGAAGAGCACCCGGCCTCATACCGGGCGCCCTTTCACGCGGACCTAGCCTGCCACCGGCGACCCTTTGCCGCTCGCGATGGTAACCACGCACACGGCGTCCTCAAGGGCTTCGACCGCGTGCCGCACCCCGGCGTCGCAGGTTAGCACTGTCTTCGGACCGGCCTCGACCGTTCCCTCCTGCGTGGTAAACCGGATGCGCCCCTCGCGGACGGCCACGGAGATGGGTCCGGGTGCGGAGTGCTCCTCCAGACTGTCGCCGCCCTTCATCACCAGCAACACCACGCTCAAACCCTCTCCCTTGCGCAGGGTGATGGCGTTCCGCCGCCCCTCCCGCCAGGACTTCTCCCCGCGCAGGCGGTCTACCTCTTCTTCCAGATCAAAGCTCTGCAACAGCCCGTGCATGGGCCGCTCCGTCTCGGGATGAGGCCGGGAAGACACGTTTCAACCTCCTTTTTCCGATGCTTGCGACGCTTGCACACCAATACTATTACAATATTAGTATAATTACTGGCGGGCAAAGGCCTCGGAGATTGACAGACCGCGAAAAACGGTGAAAGAACTGACTATACGGTCCGACCCGGACGTGTATATACGGAAGCGTGTATCCTTTGTGGATGGGATTTGAGGAATCGGTTACCGGAGAGGATCGGGCGCCTTGCGTCTGGAGTTGAGCAGCGAGGGCCGCTACGCTTTGCGGGCCCTGATCTACCTGGCGCAGCAGGCTGAGGGGCGGGTAACGGCGGACAGGATCTCCGCGGAGGCCAACATCCCGCGGCGGCTGCTCGCCCGCGTGCTCGCCCGGCTCTCTCGGGCCGGCCTGGTCGAGAGCTACGAGGGACGCGGCGGCGGCTCCCGGCTGGGCCGACCGCCGGAACAGGTAACGCTCCGGGAGGCCGTCGAAGCCGCCGAGGGACCATTCGAGATCACCCACTGCATCCTGGAGCAGCGGGCCTGCGGCGAAGGTCGGCCCTGCGCCATGCACGACGCCTGGGGAGAGGGTCAGGAGGCGATCCTCGACTACCTCGCCGGACAGACCCTGGCACAATTCATTATCCGTACCGTCCCCCATTAGGGTCTGGACCGCCGTGGGCAACCGCCCGTCGGAGCCGGATTAGGCAATCTGCGCCACGCGGTTGATCAAGATTGATCAGGAACCGTCAGGCGGCGACGCTAGAATAATCTCTACGACAGCTCGACACCCCGCCGATCCCTCGCATCGGTCTGCCCGCAAAGCGGGCGCAGGGCTCCGTATGCCAGAAGATTCATAGCGCTCGAAAACCCGTACCCCGGAGGTGCACGATGAAGAACGAACGGCGAAGACGGCTGGTGGTAGGTTCCGGCATGGCCCTGCTAGCGGCGTTTGTCGCGGCCCGGATCTGGCGCTCACCGCAGGTCCGGTTCGCCCGGATGAGCGGCTCCTCGATAGCCACGCCCGGGGCGGCGTTGTGGGTCACGGACTTCCTGAACGCCGCGTACTTCCGCCGGCCGCCGGGGCTCAGGCAGGTGGAAGACCTGCGGCTGGCCTTCAACGTGGTGACGACCTTCTGGCACCGGGGCGGTGGCCGCCGGCTGGCGGCCTCGGACGTGGTCCCGTTCCACCGGGCCTTCGGGAAGGACCGCTTCCTCGACCGCACCCGTTCCGAGTACGGCACCATGACCCGCGAGCAGGTACTCGAAGGGGCCTCACGGCTGCTGGGAGACTGGTTCCCCGAGGCGCTGCCGGACGACGACCGCCGGGGCTGGGGCATCGTCTTCGAGACCGAGGAGGACAAACGGCGCTACAACCCGGAGGAGCGGCTACGCGGAGCGAAGCTCGGGCCGCTCACCCCGCCGGAAGCTCCAGCGAAGGAGCAGATCTGGCACACCTACCCGCCGGTCCCCGTCCCCTCGGCGGCGGGCGTGATCTCGGCCCTCTCGAAGCCCGAGACCTGGCCGGACTACGCCTCCGAGATCGGCCGGTTCACCCCGGTCCGCTCGACCGGGCTGGCGGGACAGACCTTCGAGATAGAAGTCGTGGCGCACCCGACCTCGCGCACGCCCATTTTCACCCGCGGCTATGTCACCATCACCCGGCTCGTCTCACAGGAGGACCCGGCCGAGCTGGAAGGGTACGTCTCCGAGCTGAACGACTCGCTCGCCAGGTTCGGCCGCGACGAGCCGCCCGCGGTACCGGAGGGAGCGGAGCCGGTGCTCGCCTTCGACCTGACCACCCACGAGGGACACTTCATGGGCCGGGCCCGGAACCGGCTGGTGCTCTTCGAGCAGGAGGGACAGGCATACGTGCGGGCGGCCGGAACCTGGGACCCCTTGCCGTGGCACCTGGACCAGGCCTACCGGCGCGTCGGACACTACGCCCAGCACGCCATCTGGGGAATGGAGAGCCCGCAAGAGAGCATGCTGCACCAGATCGCCGAGAAGTTGGAGCAGGCCGTCGTCCGGGACGCTGGCTGAGGTGCCGGCCCTCTCCGGCGACTACGACGCGGTAGTAGTCGGCAGCGGCCCGAACGGCCTCTCGGCGGCCATAACGCTCGCCGAGCGGGGCCGTTCGGTCCTGGTGCTGGAGGCTGCGCGGCGGCTGGGAGGGGCCGTGGCCACCGAGGAGCTGACGTTGCCCGGCTTCCGCCACGACGTCTTCTCCTCGGTCTACCCGGCGGCGGTCGCCTCGCCCGTCTTCTCCCGGATGCCGCTGGAGCGCCACGGGCTTACCTGGGTCCACCCCGGAGTCGCCATGGCCCACCCGCTGCCGGACGGCCGGGTGGCAGCCCTCCACCGGGACCTCGACCGCACGGCGGAGAGCCTGAACGCCCTCTCGCCCGGCGACGGCGACCGCTGGCGGACCTTCGCCGGCCCGTACCTGAAGGGCTTCGGAGCCGTTCGCGCCACCATGTTCTCTCCGTTCCCGCCGGTCCTGGGCGGCGCGCGCCTGCTTGCCGCTCTCGGGCTCGGCGGGACGCTGGAGTTCGCCCGACTCATGTTGCTCCCGGCCTCGGCGCTCACCGCGGAGCTGTTCCGCAGCCCGGGCTCCACCGGCTGGCTCTACGGCACGGCTATGCACGGCGACGTCCCCCCGGAGGGGGCGGGCAGCGCGATCTCCGGCGCCTACCTGAAGCTCCTCGCCCACGCGGTCGGCTGGCCCAGCCCGCAGGGCGGAGCAGCCAGCCTCTCCGCGGCGCTCGTGGCCTACCTCCACGAGCTGGGCGGCGAGACCCGGGTGAACACCCCGGTGGAGACCCTGCTCATATCCGGCGGCCGGGTCCGGGGCGCGGGCACCCCGGCGGGCGCCGTCCGGGCGAAGGCCGTGATCTGCGCCGTCACGCCTCACGCCCTCCTCAAGCTGGCCGGCGGCTCTCTCCCCGAACAGTACGCGCGGAAGCTAGCCCGCTTCCGCTACGGCCCCCGGACGCTCAAGGTAGACTGGGCGCTCTCCGGTCCCATCCCGTGGCAGGCCGAAGAGGCCCGCCGGGCCGGGACCATCCACGTCGGCGGCCCCTCCGGAGAGATCTCCGCCGCCGTGGCGGACGTCGCGGCGGGCCGGACGCCGCAGCGCCCGTTCATGCTCGCCGGGCAGCAGTCCGTGGCCGACCCCTCCCGGGCCCCCGCCGGGAAGCACACCGCCTGGGCCTACACCCGCGTCCCGGCAACAGACCTCGACCCCGAACGCCACGCCACCCGCATGGAGGAGCAGATAGAACGCTTCGCCCCCGGCTTCCGCGACCGCATCCTGGCCCGGCACGTCCTCTCGCCAGCCGGCCTTCAGGACAGGGACCGGAACCTCGTCGGTGGCGACGTCGGCGGCGGCAGCTACGCCCTCGACCAGCTCGTCTTCCGCCCCATCCCCGCGCTCTCCCCCTACCGGACGCCGGTCCGCGGCCTGTACCTGGGCAGCGCCTCGGCCTTCCCCGGAGGAGCGGTCCACGGAGTGCCCGGCTACGGAGCCGCCCGGACCGCCCTGCTGGAGTCCCGGCTGCGCCGCAACCCCTGACCCCACGGCTGGACCGCACACCCGTCCGGCACGGCTTGGGTAGAGGCAACGAGAGGTCAGGTAACGTACGGCATCGTTCACACGGTCCACGCGGTGCCGGACAGGGTATCTGGCAGCCTCAGGGCTTTACCGTACGTGGAGTACGCGCTGCTGGTGGCGCTCCGGCGTGAGGGGCCCGTATCGTGGCGGCTCGTCTACGCTATATCCCGATCACGCCGGTCGTTACCAGCGTGATAAAGGCGGAGAGCGCCACCAGCGCCCCTCCCAAGACGCGCCACACCTGCGACCCGTGGGGCGGAAGGAGCAGGGCCGAGAGCCCGGGAACGCCGAACAGCGACAGGAAGATGTACGGGGTGTCCAAGTAAACCAGGAGCATCGTCAGAAAAACGGCCAGCGGCACCGACCAGATGAGCGCCGCCGCACCCCGCTCAAAGCAGGTGAAGGGTTTGATCTCGTACAGGATCAAGGCCACGAAAACCACGAAGATTACCGCCGAGAACAACAGCGCCAGATCAAATACCAACTGCAAGATATGCTCCCTTCCATCGTTCCGTCGACTTCCCGGCCCAACATACTAGTACAAATCTTGTAATTATTATCGCTTCCGGGGTCGTAGCGGCTGGCTATACTGGCACGAATCCTGTAATATTCTCATTTGGAGGCGTAGCGGAGGTTTGTACGTTGGGTGCGGTGGTACACACGCTACACGTCCTGCTGGCCGGGACTTGGCTCGGGGGGGTCGTCTTCACCACGATGGTCGTCTCACCGGCCTTCAAGGCGATGAAGTGGAGCGAGGCCGAGCGGGTCGGCGTGCGTTCCGCCGTCGGGCGGCAGTACGCGAAGGTGGGCGCGATCAACCTGGTGCTGCTGGCGGTCTTCGCCGTTCTGGACGGCCTGTTCCGGGGCTTCGGTCCGGTTTTCTACGTGGAGTACGGGCTTCTGGTGGTGCTGTTCGCGCTGGTGGGTGTGCACGGGGCGTACTTCGGGCGGCGGCTCGCGGAGCTGGCCGATGCCGAGCGCCGGGCGGAGAGTACAGAGGAGGCGCGGAGGTTCGCCGGGCGGCGTCGCGGGCTTCAGAGAACTTCTTTCAAGACCTCGATGCTCGACCTGGCGGCCAGCGTGGCGGTCGTGGCGCTGGCCGTAAACGTTTGAGGGGCCTTCGAAAAAGCTGGAGATGATCAGTTTTGATCATGTAGAGGTAGTCCGGTATCGGTAGGGTGGAATCGCTGGTCGACGGCAGGAAGGACGGTTAGAGCATGAGCACCGCCAAAGCAGGTCCGCAACCGGGCGCCTATCGCGCCCTCGTGCTGGCGACTCTATCCTTCGCCCTGTGCTTCTCGGTGTGGGGCCTCATAGCGCCGCTGGCACCCCAGTTCCAGCAGCTCTACGAGCTGTCGAGCACCCAGATCAGCATCGTAATAGCGACGCCCGTAATTCTGGGGTCGCTGTTCCGCATCCCTCTGGGGCTGCTCACGGACCGCTTCGGCGGCAGGCTGGTGTTCACGGCGCTAATGCTGGTGGTTACCGTACCCACCCTCTTTATAGGGTTCCTGGGTGGCTCTTTCGGCGGGCTGCTGTTCTGGGGGTTCTTTCTGGGCCTCGCGGGCGCCTCGTTCGCCGTTGGCGTGCCGTTCGTCTCCAAGTGGTTCCCGCCACACATGCAGGGGCTGGCGCTGGGAATCTACGGCATGGGCAACATCGGGACCGCGCTGGCGGCGTACAGCGCCCCGGCGATAGCCGCTTTTTACGGCTGGCAGTGGGCGTTTTGGGTATTCATCGTGCCGCTCATAGCGATGGCCGCCGTCTTCTGGTTTCTAGGCCAGGACGCGCCGAGCAGGGGACCGCGCCCCTCGGTGACGGCGGGGATGGTGTTGTTCAAGGACGAGATCATGCCGTGGGTCCTGAGCCTGTTCTATTTCCTCACCTTCGGCGGTTTCGTGGCCCTGGGCATCTACCTGCCGACGCTTCTGGTAGACCTCTTTGGCTTCACACCCACCGGGGCGGGCCTCCGGGCGGCGGGGTTCGTGATCCTGGCGACGCTGTCGCGGCCGGTGGGCGGCTGGCTCGCCGACCGCATAGGCGGCTCCAGCACGCTCACGATCATCTTCGCGGTGCTGCCGGTCATGGCGCTCATCATGGGCTTCCAGCCGGGGATAGTGCTCTTTACCGTCGGGGCGCTCTCCAGCGCGGTTCTGCTGGGGCTCGGCAACGGAGCCGTCTTCAAGCTGGTCGCCGAGTACTACCCGGCCAAGACCGGTGCGGTTACCGGCGTCGTCGGGGCGGCGGGTGGCCTGGGAGGCTTCTTCCCGCCGCTGGTGCTGGGCGTGGTCCGGGACGCGACCGGCGCCTACACCATCGGGTTTATCCTGCTGGCCGTGTTCGCCGTGGGGTGCCTGCTGGTCAACATGCTGTACGTCCGGCGACACCCGTCGGGCACGGACGACGCTACAGAAGGGAGAGTGCGATAGTGGCACATCCGACCAACCCCCTGCTCAGGGGCCTGCAGTACTTCCGCAAGGGGGAGGAGAGCTCCGGGGGATGGAGCGAGATCAGCGCCCGCGACCGGGAGTGGGAGTACGCCTACCGCCAGCGCTGGCAGCACGATAAGATCGTGCGCTCCACCCACGGCGTGAACTGCACCGGCTCCTGCTCCTGGAAGGTCTACGTCAAGGACGGCATCATCACCTGGGAGTCGCAGCAGACCGACTACCCTTCCAACGGGCCTGACGCCCCCGAGTACGAGCCGCGCGGCTGTCCCCGCGGGGCTGCGTTCTCCTGGTACACCTACTCCCCGATCCGCATAAAGTACCCTTACGCCCGCGGCGTCCTCGTGGACCTGTACCGCGAGGCGAAGGCGCAGACCGGCGACCCCTTGGACGCCTGGGCCTCCATCGTCGAAGACCCGGAGAAAGCGAAGCGGTACAAGGCGGCGCGGGGCAAGGGCGGTCTCGTGCGGGCGGCGTGGCCGGAGGTCGCGGAGATCATGGCCGCAGCCCACGTCTACACCATAAAGAAGTACGGTCCCGACAGGATCATCGGCTTCTCCCCGATACCGGCGATGAGCATGGCCTCCTACGCCGGCGGCTCGCGCTTTATGTCCCTGATCGGCGGTATCGTCCCGAGCTTCTACGACTGGTACGCCGACCTGCCGCCGTCCTCGCCCCAGATCTGGGGCGACCAGACCGACGTGCCCGAGTCGGCCGACTGGTGGAACGCCTCGTACCTGATGATGTGGGGCTCGAACGTGCCCATCACGCGCGCCCCGGACGCCCACTTCATGACCGAGGCCCGCTACAAGGGCCAGAAGACCGTCGTCGTGAGCCCGGACTACTCCGACCACACCAAGTTCGCCGACCACTGGCTCCCGGTACAGCCCGGCACCGACGGGGCGCTCGCCATGGCGATGGGGCACGTGATCCTCAAGGAGTTCTTCGTCGAGCGCCAGGTTCCCTACTTCCAGGAGTACGTCCGGAAGTACACCGACCTCCCGATGCTGGTCACGCTCAGAGAACGTGAGGATGGCGAAGGCCGCGCCTACGTCTCCGACCGCTTTCTGCACGCCGCCGACCTCGGCGCGGAAGGTGAAGCCTCCGAGAACGCCGAGTGGAAGACGGTATTCATGGACGCAACCTCCGGAGAACCCGTCGTGCCCAACGGCTCGATGGGCCACCGCTACGGGGAGGAGGGCGTCGGCAAGTGGAACCTGAACCTCGGCGGCGCCGACCCGGCGCTCACGCTCTTGGGCTCCCACGACGAGCTGGTCGCGGTGGACCTGCCCCGCTTCGACCTCGGGGACACGGACGAGGGCGGCGTCGCGATGCGCCGGGGCGTACCCGCAAAGAGGATCGGCGGGCACCTCGTCACCACCGTCTACGACCTGATGCTCGCCCAGTACGGCGTGGGGCGCGAGGGTATGCCGGGCGAGTGGCCCACCGGTTATGACGACCCGGAGCCCTACACCCCGGCGTGGCAGGAGGAGGCCACCGGCGTGGACGCCGGGCGCTGCACCCGCATAGCGCGCGAGTTCGCCCGCAACGCCGAGCGGAGCGGGGGGCGGTCCATGATCATCATGGGCGCCGGCACCAACCACTGGTACCACTCGGACCAGATCTACCGCTCCATGCTCGCCCTGGTACTCCTGTGCGGCTGCCAGGGCGTGAACGGCGGCGGCTGGGCGCACTACGTCGGCCAGGAGAAGGTCCGGCCCATTACCGGCTGGTCGACTTTGGCCTTCGCCTTCGACTGGGCCCGTCCGACCCGCCACATGGCCGGCACCGCCCTCTGGTACCTGGCGAGCAGCCAGTGGCGCTACGATACCTTCAAGGCCGACGAGTTCGCCACGCCCCTCGGGAAGGGCAAGCTCGCCGGCAAGCACCTCGCCGACTGCCTGGCTCTCTCGGCCCGCCTCGGCTGGCTGCCCTCCTACCCCAGCTTCAACCGCAACCCGCTGGAGATAACGGCGGAAGCGGAGGCCGAAGGGATCAGCCCCCAGGAGTACGTGGTGCGCGAGCTGAAGGAGGGCCGGCTGCGCTTCGCCGCCGAGGACCCGGACGCCCCGGAGAACTTCCCACGCGTGCTGACCCTCTGGCGCTGCAACCTGCTCGGCTCCTCCAGCAAAGGCCACGAGTTCTTCCTCAAGCACCTGCTCGGCGTGCCGGACGCGGCAGTCCGGTCCGAAGAGTCACCGGAGGAGTTGCGCCCCACGGAGGTCACCTGGCGCGAGACCCCGGAAGGCAAGCTGGACCTGCTCACCACCATAGACTTCCGCAAGAACGGCTCATCGCTCTACTCGGACATCGTGCTGCCGACGGCTACCTGGTACGAGAAGCACGACATCTCCTCCACGGACATGCACCCGTTCGTCCACCCGTTCAACCCGGCCATAACCCCACCCTGGGAGGCCAAGAGCGACTGGGACATCTTCAACTACGTCGCCGAAGCCTTCTCGGAGCTGGGCAAGAAGCACCTGGGCGTTAGAAAGGACCTCGTCGCCGCGCCGCTGTTGCACGACACGCCGGACGAGATCTCCCAGCCTTCCGGCCGGGTGCTGGACTGGAAAAAGGGCGAGTGCGAACCCGTTCCCGGCAAGACGATGCCGAAGCTCGCGGTGATCGAGCGCGACTACGGGTCGGTGGCCGAGAAGATGACGGCGATAGGCCCGGCGGTGGAGAACGTCGGGATCGGGGCGAAGGGCAACAACTGGAAACCGGCGCAGGAGATCGAGTACCTCAAGGGCCACAACGGCACCGCGCGCGGCGGCGTCGCCGACGGGCGGCCCTCCATAAAGCGGGCCGAGCAGGTCTGCGACGCCATACTCGCCCTCTCCGGCACGACCAACGGCCGCATGTCGGTCGAGGGCTTCAAACAGCTCGAAACCCGCACCGGCGTGAAGCTCGCCGACCTCTCCGAGGAGCGGGCCGAGGAGCTTATAACCTTCGCCGACATAACCAGCCAGCCGCGCAAGGTCATCGTCTCCCCCGAGTGGTCCGGCACCGAGAGCCGCACCCGCCGCTACTCGCCGTTCACCATAAACGTGGACCGCTCGGTTCCCTGGCGCACGCTCACCGGCCGCCAGCAGTTCTACGTGGACCACGAGTGGATGCTGGAGTACGGCGAGGGCCTGCCCGCCTATCGCCCGCCGATGCGCATGGCGAAGCACCTCGGCGACATCCGCGAGGGCAACGGCAAGGCGGAGGTCGTGCTCAAGTACCTCACGCCCCACTCCAAGTGGTCCATCCACTCCGAGTTCCAGGACAACCTGATGATGCTCACCCTGTTCCGGGGCGGGCCGACGATGTGGATGAGCGATAAGGACGCCGAGAAGATCGGCGTCAAGGACAACGACTGGATCGAGGCGTACAACCGCAACGGCGTCGTCTCGGCTCGGGCCGTCGTCTCCCACCGCATCCCGGAGGGGACCACGATAATGTACCACTCCCAGGACCGACACCTGAACGTGCCGATAAGCGAGGTCTCGGGCACCCGCGGCGGCACCGAAAACTCCCTGACCAAGATCTTCGTGAAGCCCACGCACATGATCGGGGGCTACGCCCAGTTCTCGTACTTCTTCAACTACTACGGGCCGACCGGAGCCCAGCGGGACGAGCTTACCGTGATCCGCAAGCGCGAAAGCGAGGTGGTCTACTAATGCGCGTCAAGGCGCAGGTGGCGATGGTGATGAACCTGGACAAGTGCATCGGGTGCCACACTTGCTCGGTCACCTGCAAGAACGTCTGGACGAGCCGCGAGGGGACCGAGTACATGTGGTGGAACAACGTCGAGACCAAGCCCGGCGTCGGCTACCCCAAGATGTACGAGGACCAGGAACGCTGGAAGGGCGGCTGGCAGCTCAAGAACGGCAAGCTGGAGCTGAAGGCCGGCGGCAAGCTGCGCAAGCTCGCCAACATCTTCTTCAACCCTGACCTGCCCTCCATTGACGACTTCTACGAGCCCTGGACCTACGACTACGAGACCCTGACCAACGCCAAGCCCTCCGAGCACCAGCCGGTAGCCCAGCCGATCTCGCAGCTCTCCGGCGATCCCCTGGACTTGCAGTGGGGGCCGAACTGGGACGACGACCTGGCCGGCACCCCGGAGACCGGACACCTCGACCCGAACATCCGGGGCGAGCTGGAGGAGTCGGTCCGCTTCGAGTACGAGAAGGTCTTTATGGCCTACCTGCCGCGCATCTGCGAGCATTGCCTCAACCCCTCGTGCGTGGCCTCCTGCCCCTCGGGCGCGATGTACAAGCGCGAGGAGGACGGCATCGTCCTCGTGGACCAGGAGCAGTGCCGCGGCTGGCGCTACTGCGTCTCCGGCTGCCCGTACAAAAAGACCTACTTCAACTGGGAGACCGGCAAGGCCGAGAAGTGCACCCTCTGCTACCCGCGCATCGAGGCCGGACAACCCACCATCTGCTCCGAGACCTGCGTGGGGCGCTTGCGTTACATTGGTTTGGTACTTTATGACGCAGACTCGGTAGAGGAAGCCGCCTCGGTGCCAGACGAGAAGGAACTGCTGGAGGCCCAGCGGCGGGTGTTCATGGA
Organism: Actinomycetota bacterium; assembly: GCA_004563715.1. Classification (GTDB taxonomy): domain Bacteria; phylum Actinomycetota; class Rubrobacteria; order Rubrobacterales; family Rubrobacteraceae; genus SIRX01. The sequence continues at coordinate 16,023 of SIRX01000176.1, forward strand.
CCCCAACGATCCGGAGGTGGTCGAACAGGCGCGCTTCGACGGCATCCCGGAGGACTGGATCCAGGCGGCGCAGCGGTCCCCGATCTACCCGCTGGCGATAGATTGGGGCATCGCCCTCCCGCTCCACCCGGAGTACCGGACGATGCCGATGGTCTGGTACGTGCCGCCGCTCTCGCCGGTCATGGGCTTTGTGGAGGGCGAGGGATCGGAGGCCGACCCCGACGACGTATTCCCGGCCATCGACGAGCTGCGGATACCGATCCAGTACCTCGCCAACCTCCTCTCCGCGGGCGACGAGGAGGTCGTCCGGCGGGTCCTCAAGCGCCTGGCCGCGATGCGCGGCTACATGCGGGAGAAGAACCTCTCCGGCGCGGGCGTGGAGGAGATAGCCGCCTCCGTCGGCATGGAGCCGCAGGCGATAGAGGACATGTACCGGCTGCTCGCCATCGCCAAGTACGAGGACCGCTACGTCATACCGCTCGCCCACAAGGAGCTCGCCCACGAGCTCTACGAGCAGCGCGGCTCCCAGGGCCTCGACTTCGCCGCCAGCCGCGCCCCGGCCGCCAACGGCGGCAACGCCGCCTACTCCTGCAGCCTCGACTTCGCCGGCGGCCCCGGGAGTTGCGCCTCCGGCGAGACCGGCGCTCCGGGCGGAAGCCCGCGCAACGAGGGCTTCTACGCCATGAAGGACGAGCTGGAGAAAAAGGCCCGCGCCCTCGGCGGCAAGGTCGCGGCGCCCAACGTCCAGTTCTTCAAGAACAAACAGGACTTCGAGAGCTTCCACCTCAAGGGACGGGGGCCGCAAGGGGCGGGCGCGTGATCTTCAAGCTGCTCTCGCTGCTGCTGCGCTACCCGGACGACGAGGTTCTCGAAGCCCGGAGAGAGATAGCGGAGGCCGTGCGCGAGCTACCCGAATCTCCGGCGCGGGACGCCATGATCCGGTTTCTGGACTATTGGGAGAACGAAGACCCGCACCGGCTACAGGCGACCTACGCCGAAAACTTCGACTTCAAGCGGCGCGGAAACCTCTACCTGACCTACTACCGCCACGGGGACTCGCGGGCGCGCGGCCAGTCTCTGGCGGACATGAAGGCCGCCTACGCCCGGACGGGCTACCCGCTAGACACCACCGAGCTGCCCGACTACCTGCCGCTGCTGCTGGAGTTCACCGCCGCCCGGCCGGAGGAGGGGCTCGAGATGCTCGCCGAGCACCGGGCGGCCATAGAGGTCATCCGGCGTTCCCTGTTGCACGATAAGAGCCCCTACGCGCTGCTCATCGAGGCCCTGGGCGTCTTCCTGCCGGAACTCGATGAGGCGACCGTGGCGGAGATGCAGAAGCTCATAGTCCAGGGACCGCCGGAGGAGAGCGTCGGTCTGGAGCCGTATTCGGCGGACGCGCCACCGGGCGGACGGCTAAGTAACGTCACTTTTCACGGGAGGAAACGTTGAACCTCTGGCACCAGTTCTTATGGGTCATATTCCCCTACCTCGCCTTGGTGACGTTCGTGCTGGGGCACATCTACCGCTACGCCTACGACCAGTTCGGCTGGACGGCGGGGTCCAGCCAGCTAATGGAGCGCCGCCTCCTCATGTGGGGCGTGCTGCTCTTCCACTGGGGCATACTCTTCGTCTTCATCGGGCACGTGATGGGGCTGCTGGTACCCATTGAGGTCTACCGGGCGATGGGGGTCTCGGATCACTCCTACCACCTGCTCGCGCTGTGGGCCGGCACGTTGTTCGGCGTGATCGCGCTGGCCGGCATCCTGTTGCTGAACATCCGCCGCTGGTTTATCTCCCGCATCCGGACCAACACGGACACGATGCGGTTCCTGACCGACGGGCTGCTGCTGGTGGTCATCTTCTCGGGCTTGGCGGCCACCGTCGGCTACCGCATCTACGCCGCCCAGTACGACCTGCCGGCGGAGTTCGAGTACCGGGAGAACATCGCGCCCTGGTTCCGGAGCCTCTTCTACTTCGCCCCGCAAATAGAGTTGATGCTGGAGGTGCCTCTGATGTTCCAGCTGCACGTGCTCCTGGCCTTCCTGCTCTTCGCACTGTGGCCTTTCAGCAGCCTGGTACACGTCTTCAGCGTCCCGCTCGGCTACCTGCGCCGCAGCTACATCCAGTACCGCAGTTCGAACCCCAAGGCGGCGATAAGCCGGGAAAAGGACCGGAGGAAGAGCAGAAAACCCGTCGGCGTAGATCAGGGTCGCAAAGAGTGAGGAGGTAGTACTCGTGTTTCGCACGATCCAGGAGAGGATCCATTGGAGGGCGGTGATCTGGGGCTGGGCCGTCGCGATCGTGACCGGCATCCTGCTCAACGTCCTTTTCGAGGCGGCTCACATCATCTTGTTTAGCGGGGAAGCGCTGGACGCTGCCAACCTCACCGCCGCCGTTATAACGATCTCCCTGATCTCCGGCTTTCTGGCCCACTTCGCGGGCGGTTACATGGCCGGCCGGCGGGCGCGCGCCTACGGGGGTTTGCAAGGGGCCATGGTGGCGATACTCGGCTTTCTCTTCGTGGTCGCCGCCGTGGTTATAGTTTCGGCTATCCTGGTAGCCACCGCCGGCATCTTCCTGATAGAAGGGCAGTTGCCGCTCCCCGCCCTGACGTTCGGGTTTGCCGGCGGAGCCCTGCTCGTGAGCCTGGCGCTCCTCGGCCTCAACCTCATCGGAGGATACTCCGGCGGGAAGCTGGGCGAGTGGGAGGTCGGGCCGGTGAGCACCTCCGGCGGGGCGAGCAAGACCCCCAGGTAGGACCGGGCAAAGCGTTTTGCGCTGCGAGTAGAAGGAGGTCTGCGGGTGGGCGAACTCAGCCTCGGTGGGAAAACAGCCGTCGTGCTCGGGGCCTCCAACCTCCACGGAACCGCGACCGTCCGGCTGCTGGCGGGCGAAGGCGTCAACCTGGCCCTGGGAGGCCGCAACCGGGAGCGGTTGGAGGCGCTTCAGGCGGAGGTCGAGGCTGCGGGCGGCAAAGCGCTCGTAGTGGGCACGCACCTGGCCAAGCGCCACCACCCGGCGCATCTGGTGGAGGCCGCGGTGGAGCAGTTCGGTGGCCTGGACTACCTCCTGTTCATGGCCTACAGCGGCGCCCCGCCGTTGACGAGCCAGGAGGTCGGGGAGTGGGAACGCTCCGTCGACGTGAACATCAAAGGCTTTCTCTACTGCCTGGCTGCGGCGCTGCCGGCCCTGCGCAGCGGAGGCGGCGGGCACGTGGTGGCGCTCGGAGCGGAGGAGCCGGGGCTCCCGGACCCGTTGCATCGCGCCGCCCGGGCTGCGGTGTCCGTGCTCGTCGAAGAGTTGAACGCCGGGCTCTCGGACGAAGGCATTTCGGCGAGCATCGTGTCGGAGCAAGACCCCGGCCAATGCGCAGAGGCCGTGCGGCAAGCACTGTTGCACCACCAGAGATAAGCGTGCCGGGACACCGGCCGGAGAAAGGCCGCCCGGACTACATAGCAGAGGTTCGGCGGAGCCCATCAGCACGCTGTCTGACAGACCAGTCGAGGAGGCGAGACGATGGTTGAGAACAACGGCTGCCAGGTAAGCGAGCGTGAATCTCGGGAGGTCGCCGAAGCCGCGCGGCAGCAGGAGTGGGAACGCCCGAGCTTCGGCAAGGAGCTGTTCTCCGGACGCCTGAGGGTAGCCCTCATCCACCCCCCAACCCGAGCCGGACCCCGCCGAGCAGGAGCGGGCCTCGGAGTTCATGAAAAGGCTCGAAGCTTTCCTCCGCGAGAGCGTAGACGCCGAGGAGATCGAGCGCGAAGGCAAAGTTCCTGAAGGCGTCATCCAGGGCCTCGCCGATCTGGGAGCGTTCGGGATCAAGATCCCCGAAGAGTACGGGGGGCTGGGGCTCTCTCAGCTCAGCTATAACCGGGCGATGGGCCTCGTGGCCACGGCGTCCACGGCCCTCGTGACGCTGCTCTCGGCACACCAATCTATCGGGGTACCCCAACCTCTCAAGCTCTTCGGCTCCGAGGAGCAGAAGCAGAAGTGGTTGCCGCGCGTCGCCCGGGGGGCTGTGAGCGCCTTCGCCCTCACCGAGCCCGAGGTGGGCTCAGACCCCGCCCGCATGAAGACCTCCGCCAACCCCACGGAGGACGGCGCGGCGTACCTCATAAACGGCGAGAAGCTCTGGTGCACCAACGGGCCTATAGCCGAGCTGCTGGTCGTCATGGCCCACACGCCGGGCCGGGAGAGCGGACGGCCCGGCATTACGGCGTTTGTGGTAGAGGCGGACACGCCCGGCGTCGAGGTCGTCCACCGCTCGGAGTTCATGGGCCTGCGCGGCATCGAGAACGGGGTCATCCGCTTTGCCGACGTGCGGGTCCCGAAAGAGAACGTCATCTGGGGCGAGGGGCTGGGCCTGAAGCTGGCGCTCACGACGCTGAATACGGGTCGCCTGACCATCCCGGCGGCGGTTACCGCCAGCGGGAAATGGTGCCTGGAGGTGGCGCGCCGGTGGGCCAACGAGCGGCACCAGTGGGGACAACCTATCGGCAAGCACGAAGCCGTCGCCCGGATGCTCGCCGACATAGCCGCGACGACCTTCACGATGGAGGCCATAACCGAACTCACCTCCCTCATGGCCGACGCGGAGGAGGTAGACTACAGGATCGAGGCCGCCCTGGCGAAGCTCTGGAACACCGAGGCGGCCTGGCGGGTGGCCAACGAGACCATGCAGATCCGGGGCGGCCGGGGCTACGAGACCGCCGCCTCCCTGGAGAACCGCGGCGAGTTACCGGTACCCGTAGAGCGGGTGGTCCGGGACCTGCGCATCAACACCATCTTCGAGGGGTCCAGCGAAATCATGCGCCTCCTCATCGCCCGCGAGGCGGTGGACGAGCACCTGCAGGTGGCCGGGCCCCTGATCTCGCCAGACCTCTCCACCAAAGACAAGCTCTCGGCCTTCCCCGACATAGCCTGGCACTACGCTGCTTGGTACCCGCGGCAGTGGAAGGGCTTCGGGAGGCCCCGGTACGAGGAGTTCGGCGAGCTCTCGCGGCACCTGCGCTTTGTGGAGCGCGGCTCGCGCAAGCTCGCCCGCTCCACGTTCCATGCTATGGCTCTTTTCGGGCCGAAGCTGGAGAAGAAACAGATGGTCCTCTTCCGCATCGTGGACATCGGGGCCGAGCTCTTCGCCATGTCCGCCGCCTGCGTCCGGGCCCGGCGGTTGCTGCAACAGGCCCCGGAGGACAAAGGCCCCGTCAAGCTGGCCGACCTCTTCTGCCGGCTGGCCCGCCACCGGGTGAACAACCTCTTCTCCGAGCTGTTCCGCAACGACGACGCCTACACCTACAAAGTCTCGCGCGAGGTCCTCGACGGAGAGCACGCCTGGCTGGAACAGGGGATTATCGGGGCTCCCGAAGGCTCCATGTTCCCCGCAACCCAGGCCGGGTTCGAGCGCGCGGGCGCCTGATCGGCGGTCGCTTCCGCGTTACTCTACCCCGGTCTTCCTGGTCCTCTGGGAACGACGCCGTAGCAGCGCGAAGGCCAAGACGGCGAGAAGGACGGCGAACAGTAGCGCACCGGGGACGTTCTCCGCCAGGCTGCCGGCCCACCGGTCGGCGGCGAAGGCCAGATCCGTGGCGCCGGCGGCGGCGTATACACCCTCCAGCGCGGAGGTGCCTTCGTAGAAGATAAAGAGAACCCCGATGATTATGAACATCAGGCCGGAGACGAGGTTGGTGGTGTGGACGCGCAGGGGACCCAGCAAGACCTCCCGGCCCCGCAACCAGCGCCGGCTGCCGAGGTCGAAGCGGTCCCACACAAGGGCCAGAAAGAAGAGCGGGGCCGCCATCCCGGCGGCGTAGGTGGCGAGCAGCCCCGCCCCCTGGAGGACCTGGCCGGAAGCCGCCGCCACAGTGAGCACCGCGCCCAGGATCGGTCCGGAGCAGAACCCGGCGAAGCCGTAGACCGCGCCGAGGGCGTAGGCAGCACCCACGCCCCGTCCTCGGATACCGTTCTGCAACCGAGACAGAGGCCCGAGGTAGAAGCCGCCGCCGATGATCTGCAAGACGCCCAGCACGATTATGAAGGCACCAGCCACCAGGATGAGGGTTGCCCGCTGGCCGTACACGAGCGCGCTGACGGCCGAGATCCCCATCCCCAGGGGCACGAGCGTCGTCGCCAAACCCAGGTAGAATACCCCGGTCTTTCGGACGAGCTCTCCGCCCTGAAAGGCGTAGGCGAAGAACGCCGGCAGGAGCAACGCGCTACACGGGCTGAGCAACGAAAGCACCCCGCCGAAGAACGCCGTGAGGAAAGAGACTTCGAGCACCCCGGCTAGCCGGCCTCCGCCTGCCGCCGGGCTTCCTTGATGACCTCCTCGAAGGTCTCCAGGGGTTGAAGGCCCACGAGCACCTGCCCGTTCACGACGAACGTCGGCGTGCCGCTGACACCCCGTTCCTGACCTTCCTGGAAGTCCCGGCCCACGGCCTCCGCGTACCGGCCGCCCTGGAGGTCGTCCTCGAAACGTTCCACGTCGAGCCCGGTCTCCCGGGCCAGGGCCACGAGGGCCTCGTCGCTGAAGACCCCGGACTGGCTCCTGAAGAGCAGCTCGTGGTACTCCCAGAACTTGCCCTGGGCCTGGGCCGCCCGCGCCGCCAGCGCCGCGTTGACCGACTCCTGCCCCTGGTAGGGGAAGTCCCGCCACTCCATCCTGAGCGTGCCGTCTTCGACGTACTTCTCTACAAGCTCCGGTTTCACCTCACGGGTGAACCTGCCGCAGAACGGGCACTGGTAGTCGGAGTACTCGACCATGACCACCGGCGCCCCAGCCTCCCCGAGCGCGGGATGGTCCAGCATCTCTCCTTCGTCGACAGGCTCTCCGCTAGCGGCCTGCGACGGTTGCCCCTCTTCGGTACCGGGTGTTGGAGAACCTTCCTCCGCCTGGTTCTGGGAAGCCCGGTCTCCTTCCGGCGCGCTTCCCCCGCTACCCAGCAAGAACACAGCCAGCACGGCGACCGCCGCCACCAGCGCCAGGCTCAGCATCAAGGGCCACAAACGCCTCCGGCCCGTAGAACCCTCCCTGTTCTCAGACAGTGGAATACCCCCTTTACACAAGGACAGGATATTGCATAACCGTGCGGGTAGTAACCTTAACATCGTCTGAGCCGTTGTTTAAGTTCGTCCCACATGGGAACGTAGCCGCGGGCCGGATAAAGTTGATATACTATTACTCTATAGTAATGTGCTTGTAATGAGCAGGAGGGCTGCGATGCCGAAGTATACTAAGAAAAACCTCAGCGACGAGGCGTTCGAGAGGCTCGGGGAGCAGTTCAAAGCCTTCTCCGAGCCAATGCGGCTGCGCTTGATCTACGCTCTGATGGACGGGGAGAAGACCGTCTCGGAGCTGGTAAAGGAGACCGGCGGGTTGCAGGCGAACGTCTCCAAGCACCTGCGCATGCTCCTGGAGGCAGGGATCGTCGAGCGGCGCAAGCAGGGTCTCAATTCCTATTACAGTATCGCGGACCCTTCGATCTTCGAGCTGTGCGACCTGATGTGCAACTCTATCCGGGGCCGCCTGACCGCCGAGCTGGATAGCTTCTCCGCCGCCCGGTCCTCGGCGACGGCCTAGGGTTCTAGGTTTTTTCCGTGCCGCCTCCATCCAGCCCGAGCATCCGGTCGAGGGAGAGCTTTCCCGGTCCCAGGAGCAGGACGGTGAGGAAACCCGCGATCAGGGCCAGGTCTAGCTCCGCACCGGCTCCTGCCTCCGGGGGCGCTATGAGCCCGACGTTGACCTTTACCAGCAGGATGGCGACGGTGAGGTTTATCGTGAGCAGAAGCGCCGCCAGGCGCGACAGCAGGCCGAGGATGAGCAACACGCCGCCCAGCAACTCCACCAGGGTGACCACGTAGGCCATCAGCCCGGGTAGCGGTACGCCGAGCTGTCCGAGAAACTGGCCGAAGTTGCCCAGTCCTCCTACCAGCTTCTGCCAGCCGTGGGCGGCCATTATCGTGCCGGCTATGAGCCTCACGATCAGCGGGGCAAGCCCCGCAAGCCGGGAGAGCGGCGTGAGCGCGAGGGCGTTCATCACGATTGCTCCTTCTCTTCGTAACGCAAGTTTCCAACCATCAGGTTAGCAGGAGATTGCGAACCACCGCCTCCCCCAGATGGGCCATCTTTCGCGTAACCCAGATGAGCTAGAGCCAGCCGGAGCGTTTGAAAGCGCGGTAGAGAAAAAGCGCGATCAGGACCATCAGCGACAGCGCGAACGGGTAGCCGAGGGGCCAGTACAGCTCCGGCATGTACTCAAAGTTCATGCCGTAAATACCGGCGATGAGGGTCGGCACGATCAGGACGGCGGCCCAGGCGCTGATCTTCTTTGTCTGGTCGTTCTGGTCGATGCCGATCAGGGTCAGGTTCACGCTCAGGATGCTCGTCAGCAACTCGCGGAAGTCCTCAACCTGCTCCGCGACCCTTAAGGTCTGCCCCTCCAGGTTGCGCAGGCGGCGGCCCTCCTCCCGGTCGGTCTCCTCCAGGACCAGACCCTCGACAACGCCGCCCAGCGGTTTGGTTGCCCGCTGGAACTGGATCACCTCGCGGTACAGCTCGTAGATGCGGCGCGATACGCCCGGGTGGCCGCCGAAGACCTCGTCTTCTATCTCCTCGATGTCGTTCTCCAGGCCCTCCACCACGGGAGCATAACCCTCGACCACGCGTCCCAGGAGTACGTGCAGCACAGCATCCGGACCCCGGCGGAGCCTGTCCGGCTCCGCCTCCAGGATCCGCCGCACCTCGCGCACGGGACTCGTATCTCCCAGGGGGACGGTGACCACGAAATCCGCGCCGATAAAGAGCCGGATCTCCCCTATCTCGACCGCTTCCGGCTCTTCCAGGTAGCGGGCTGTCTTGAGGACGGCGAAAGTCAGGTCGTCGGAGCGTTCGATCTTAGGCCGCTGGTGAGGGCGGTTGGCGTCCGCGAGGGCCAGGTGGTTCGGCTCGAACTCGCGTACCACAGACGCGAACTCCCCGGCGGAGGGCTCGTGCAGATCCACCCACGCGAAGCCGTTCCGCTCACGACACGCCCGGTAGGTGCCCACCAGTGGGCGCCGGACGGTTTCGCGTGCCCCTCGACGTATACGGCGTTGTCCAGGATCACGCCTCCATCATACGCCCGGCGAATTGAACATGTTGCGCCAAAAGTATAGTATTTCGTTTGCAGGCGACCGAGAGGGGTGGCCGATGAGGACGGCGCAACTGCCCCGGCCCATACAAAACATCGTCGAGTACCAGACCGGAGACGCCGTCTTCGTCATAGGCCCCGACTACCGCATCATCTACTGGGACAGCCGCGCCGAGTTCCTTACCGGTCTGAGAGCGGAGGACGTGCTCGACAAGCCATGCTACGAGGTGATCCTCGGCGAGCGTGATGATGGCGAACGTTTCTGTAGCTGGGGATGCTCCGTGATGCGCATGAGCCAGGAAGGCCGTCCCGTGCTCAGCTACGACATGAAAATACACTCGCCCTCCGGGGGCAAGCGTTGGGTAAACGTTAGCACGTTGAGCATCGAGTGCGAGGAGGGCATCCACATAGTGCATCTGATGCGAGACGCGCAAAGGACGCACGAAACCCTGGAGATGGCCCGGGGTTTGATCCAGATCAGCAAAAAGGCCGACAAGAGATCCGTCGCCGACAGACAACCCGTGCCGGCGCTTACTGCCCGCCAGCTGGAGATGCTCCAGTTGCTCTCCCAGGGAAAGTCGGTTCGGGACATAAAGACGGAGCTGCACCTCTCTGAAGCGACCGTGCGCAACCACATACGTTCGGTCTTGCAGGCTCTCGGGGCCCACTCCCAGCTCGAAGCCCTCGCCCGCGCCCGCGAACTGGGAATCTTGACGCCTTAAGAGGTCTCCTCCTCTTGAAACCTCGAGAATCCGGTAGTGTACTGGTCGGTAGGGATATAGGTGGCCCTGGCTACAAGCTCTCATAGCAGCCGGGGATTGAAAGGACCTGACTATGTCTGATCGCTTACCGGAAAGGGACGTGACCTTCGAGGACCGGACGGACGCCGGGCGGCGGCTCGCCGGACGCCTGATCCGCTACCGGGACGAAAGGCCCGTAATCCTGGCTCTGCCGCGGGGTGGCGTACCGGTGGGGTACGAGATCTCCCGCGCCCTCGACGCCCCGCTGGACGTCATTACCGCGCGCAAGCTGGGCGCCCCGGGTCAGCCGGAGTTGGCTGTCGGGGCCGTGGCGCCCGGCGGCGTGCGGGTCCTCAACGAGCGCGTCGTGCACTGGCTCGCCATTCCGGAGGACTGGCTCGACGCGGCGGCGGAGAAGGAGCGGGAAGAGATAAGGCGCCGGTTAGAGCGCTTCAGGGGCCAACGTCCCGAGCCGGACCTGAAGGACAAGACCGTGATCCTGGTGGACGACGGCATCGCCACCGGCATGACGGTTAGGGCCGCCATTCGGGCCGTCCGTGCCCGGGAACCCCGGCGCATCGTCCTCGCCGTGCCCGTATGCGCGCGGGAAACCGCCGGAGAGCTTTCCCGGGAGGTGGACGAGTTGGTATGCCTCGAAACCCCCTCTGATCTCTGGGCCATCGGCTTCTGGTACCGGAACTTCGAGCAGGTTCCCGACGAGGAAGTGGTGGCGCTCCTCGAAAGCACCCGGGCCCACCGAAGTGGCTGACGAGACCAGGCTGCCCGGCCCTTCGATACCGGAAGCTAGTCGAAGTCAGCCGTTCCATCGCGGTCGGCAGCCCGTTCGACAAGCCACACGACCTGCTCAGGAGTGATGCGCCCGAGAGACAGCTCAGGTAGCGCGTCCCTGGCAAAGAAACCCACCCCGTCGGTCTCCGGGCTCGCCGCCAGGGGGCGCCGCCCCGCAATTCGCAGTGAAAGACTACCTTGTACACGTGGAAAGGCAGGGGCGGATGCGGATGTTTGTCCCGGTCCCACAGCGCCAGGAGCCTCGCGGCACGCACCTCGTAGCCGGACTCCTCTCTGACCTCCCGCTCGACGGACTCGTTCGGGGACTCGCCCACGTCCACCCAGCCTCCGGGCAGGGTCCACAAGCCATCTTCTTTCTCCCGGACGAGCAGCACCGCCGCTTCATCGTTCAATACCACCGCCCTGATGTCTACCTTGGGAGTGGCGTAGCCCGTCTCCCCGAAAAAGAGGGTGTCCAAGTCCTCCGCGGTTGACCAGGAACGGGAGGCAGCGATCTCGGCGGCGATCCAGCGTACTTGCTCGTAGCGCTCTACGTCGTACCGGTCCTTTGCGTAAGTAAGACCACTCTGGGCAATCGCCTGAAGCCTTCTGGCCCAACCCAGCCACTCGGTATTCATACCGTCTATGCTAACGTTTCTCGACGCGCTGTTCGCCCTGCCTGGAAGCGAAAATCGGGACCTTGGCGTTAGGTTCGTCTTTTGGCCAGCTTTTGAGGGTGACCGTACGGTGAAAACGGCCAGAAGCGGCAGCACCCCGGGACAAAGATAGGTCCGGGTGCACAGCTCCTCGAAGCCGCTGGCACCCTCCTGCACGGTTGTGACGTACCGCTCGTTCGTGTCGCCAAAGGAGTCCTGACGATCAGCGCCTGACGGCTACCACCTCCAGATGTTCGCCCGTCACGACGAGCGTGCCGTCGTCCGAGGTGTTCCAGCTCTCGAACACTTCCTCGAGGTCCCGCGCCAGAGCTTCCTGTCCGGCGTCATCGAGCGCCTCGAAGGCTTTAATCATCGGCCCGAAGATACTCGACGTTGTGCCGGGCCGAGGTGTAGCGGAAGACGAAGGCGCGCCGCGTCGTCTTTAGCGAGGAGACCCCGTTGCCGAAAAGCTCCCGCAGCCGCTCTTCGGTACCCCACAGCGGAGGCGGCTTTACGCCGGCAGGGGGCGGAACGTGTTTTGCGATGGTGCGGAACATGTGGCCGATGAAGCCGTTGGGAGTCCCTTATGCCAGTGTCCTGGAGGCCGGTACGAGGGTGCGCAGGACGTCCAGCGCGGGTGCGACTCTCCGCGCGATCTCTCCTGTCGCAGACGTAGTTTTTAGAAGGCTCGTAGTCCCGACCGTCCACCTCTCCGAGCTGGGGCCCGTAGGGGTGCATGGAGACAGCCGTGCTGGTGGCGAGGTTGCCCACGCGGTGTATGCCTCCGCTGTGGGGCAGGACAATCGAGATTTCGTCTTTCTCCACGCCCGCCGCCAGACCTTCCCCAGGCGGGCGTATTCGGAAAGGGAGCCGTCGTCGAGACGCTCGAAGCTCGGTGCCGTCGTTGGAGACAGCGCGGTGGATGTGCGTTTCTTCGTTTGCGTCTGTTGATGTTGCTTCGGGCATGGTTTCTTCGTTGGTTGTGGTGAGCAATTCAATCGGTTGTCGCTCTGGTGTTGCCATCGCCGCTAGCGCGTCGCGGTACTGTTTCAGCCGTGTTCGTCGTGCTGGTCCGCGAAGGCCGGCGGCTTCGTCTCCGCCTCGAGCGGTTCGCCGTTAGGCGGCGGGGGTGGCACCGGCACGTCGACGATGCCCATACCGTTGACGGTGACCGTGTGCGGACTGCTGGCGGCGGCGCTGCGGATCCTCAGCGTCGCCTGACGCACGCCCTGTGCGGTGGGCCGGAACGTCACTCGCACAGTGCGCACCGTCCCGTGATCCATCGTGACCCGGGTCGGGCTCCAGGAGAAGGGCGGTGCTGCCGGATCGATCGAGAACGTCATGCGCTTCTCGGTAAAGTTCTTGAGGCGGAACGTGAGCGTCCGCTCCTCGCCGATATGGACCGTGCCGAAGCGTATCATGTCGCGGCTGAGATAGAGGTCGGGCACCGGGTCCTGCTCTCTGCGGAACTTCGCGACCACGGGCGCGTTGTCGTTCATCGTCCGGGCGTTGTCGGCCTCCTCGAACGAGCCGGTGCGCTCGCCTTCGAACCAGACCCGCGGGTTCGAGAAGTTTTGCAGGCGCCGTCCTGGCGAATAGGCCATGATCGTGCGGTACTGCTGGCCGCCGGCCCGGAAGCGCCAGCCATAGGCGTAGTCGAACACACAGTCCGAGTCGGCGTTGTCTGCGTCGTGGCAGCAGCCCATGTTGTGACCGAGCTCGTGTCCAAACGTGTAGCTTCCGGTGGCACAGCCCCGCGACGTGACGGAGAACCCCCACCGCTCGAAGCTCTGGACCGGATTCTGCATCAAGTAGGCTATCCCGCAAAAGTCCCTTCGCTCCACGATCATCGCGACCAGGTCGGCGCCGTAGAAGTCGCGCAGCCTGTGCACCTCGTCGATGTGGCCGTTGCCGTCGCCGCGCAAGTCGTCGAGCATCTGGCGGTAGTTGCCGGCGGCGCTCTCGTTGTAGCGAACCTCACCCATGTACATCAGTCGGATACGATGCTGCACGTCGCTGCGCGCGTAGGCCTGGTTGGTCTCGAGGATGGCAAGGTCGATGGTCGTGCGGATCGCGGCATCGCTGCCGGCGCCTTGCCGCGCGGCAGATGTGTAGACGACGAGCACGTCGACGATCGAGCCGTCGTCCCGCGACTGCGGATCTACCCCGGGCGCCGGTAGCGCGTCGTGGACGTCGGGCGCCTCCTCCGGACCGGAGCCGCAGGGCGGCAGGCGCGAGTCGTCGATCGCCCGTACGACGTGCAGCTGCGTACCGGCGAGCGGCGCGACCTGGAAGAGGCCAAGGGAGTCGGACCGGATGCTCCCCATCAGGATCTCGCTCCGCGTCACGGTGCCGCCGTCCACGGTGACGCCCTCGCGCGTCACGAATGTGACGCTACTGCTCTCGTCGTCCTTGAGCCTACCCGCCCAGGCGCGCGCGTCGGGCGAGGGCGCCGGCTCCGGCTGCAAGGAGGCGACGACCTCGACGTCCTCGAAGAGGTTAAGCGTCACGTCGAACGCCCCTGCTTCCGCCTCGAGGCGGCGGAAGATCCCGACGTCGGGGCGGACGGCACGAGCCCGGGTGCCAAAGGCGTCGAGCAGCACCTCGTGGTCGAGTCGCTCCATCATGCCGGCTGGCACCTCGCTGAACAAGTTCGGGGGCGTGGGGGAGTTGTCTGCTGGTGGCATGGCGTTTACTCCTTTGCTTGCCGTGAGTAGAAGTTCCTGCTTGCTTCGATCGCGACAGAATCACTTATGCAGATCCCGTCGACCTGCGGATGCATTCCGCACGTTCGCAGTTCGATGTTCATAGTCATCGAGTCACCTGTTCGGCCGCATCCCGCAAGAGTGACAGACAGCTCTGGCCGATCTCGCCGGTGTGACCATTCATCCGCACTGAGTAGAGCGGGTCGATCTCCCCGTTCACGCTCTCCGCGGCGTATGCCTCCGGTATGCCCGAGGCATGGGCTTGCTCGGAGGACCAATCCCACCACGGCAGGGACACCGTGGGGACGTGATCTCGCAGAGCCAACTCGAAGAAATAGAGGTAGGCCCTGTGCCAGGGCAGGAAAAGGTGGTCCCCGTGCGTGCAGTAGATCGGGAGCGGCAGGCCGTGGATGCCGACGGCGTGGTGGTCGTAGCCCCGCTCATCCCGCATGGGCAGCACGGCCCCCACGGCCCGCCGGAAGTCCGAAAGCTGCTCCACATCGAGGTGTTCAACGCTCCTGCGATGCCGCGGCGTCCGGGCGTCCGCCCCGGCGCCGACTGGGCTTCTCACGTTGGATCTTCTTTCTTTCCCGCTATTGGCTCGCGGCTCGGTTTGTTAGTTCTGATGACGATCACATGGGCAGAATATCGGCATTGAGGCGAATGGTGGTGAACAGCAATAGAATCCCCTCTGGCTGCCATCAGGAAGAACGACCCATCCGCCCCAATGGTGGTCTTCACCATCGAAGGTGGTCTCCGCCGTGTACACCCCAGCGTCGCCACCGGCCTCGGTTGCCTCGAACGGCTGCGGCTCCCCGCTCCCCACGGTAACGGCGCCGGAGACGGCGTCGTTAAGCGACAACTCAACGGTCAAATCTTCGCTCTCTTCGCCCTCGTGCGTCTCGCCCTCGAGCGTCATGGCCTCGGGGCCGATCTCACCGCTCAGTGACGCGCCTATCTCCTCACCGTCGCACAGGTAGACGCGTGCTTCTTGCGGCCCTTCGGCCTCGGCGCCCTCCGGTAGCGATATGCCGACGTACAAATCTTCATTGACCGCGCCGACGTATGTGTCCCCCCACGGCTCGGCCTGCAAGGTTCCCTCGTCCGTCTCGGCGCTCAGCGTGTCGAGGTCGAGTTCGGGCGCGGAGTCCTCCGGGGCTTCGGCCTCGGCGGCGTCATCCGTGTCCGTGGCCGCGCAGGCGGCCATGAACGCGGCAAGGACGAATGTGCCAATCACGTACATCACGGGTCGTAGTCTTCTCGTCATGCTCCTTCTCCTTTCGATGTTCTCCTATCGGCGACTCGCTATTGGCCCGGCCTTCGGAAGGTCATTTCTCTGGCCCATCATCTCCGTCGCCACCTCTACGGTGAAGACGGGGGTGCTCTTCGCGCTTTTGAGGCCACAAGCCTTCCGCCCATCGCCTCGACGAGGGCTTTCACGGGGGCGTGGCGGTCTTCGGGGCTCACGCTCCCGCTCGTCACTCTCGAAGGGCAACGTTTAACGTTTGATAGCAACAACCTCCAAATAGTCCGAGGTGACGACGAGGGTCTCGTCGCCCGAGGTATTCCATCGGTTCATCAACTCCTCCAGGTCCCGCACCAGGGCCTCCTGCCCCTCGGCGTCGAGCGCGGCGAAGGCGCGGACGGTCGGACCGTAATAGTCGCGGAGTAGACCCACGTAGAACTCCACCGAGGGATAGCGGAAGACGAAGGTGCGCCGCGTCGCCTCGATCGAGGAGGTTCCCTCGCCGAAGAGTTCCCGCAGCCTCTCCTCCGTCCCCCACAAGGGCGGCGGCTTTATGCCGGGGGGCGGGGGGACGTGCTCGCCGACGGTCTTCAGCATTTGCCCGATGAAGCCGTCGGGCGTCCAGTTCGAGAGCCCGATCCTCCCCCCGGAGCGGCACACCCGGAGGAGTTCTCCCGCGGCCATCTCCTGCCTCGGGCAAAACATTACCCCGATTGTGGAAAGCACCACGTCGAAGGAGGCGTCGGGGTACGGCAAATCCTCCGCGTCTCCGACCTCGAAGGCGAGGTCCATGCCCTCGGCCTCGGCCCGTCTGCGGGCGTGCTCGATGGAGCCGGGGTCGAGGTCCATGCCCGTGACCTCGCAGAAGCGCCGCGCGGCAGAGATGGCGGTGTTGCCACTGCCGGTCGCCACGTCGAGGACCCTCTCGTCGGACCGAATATCCGCGGCCTCGCAGAGTCGCTCGCCGATGAGGACGAGGGTGTTTCCGACGCGGGCGTACTCGCCGGAGGTCCATATCTTGTGCATGCGCTCCTTGACGGCGGCTATGTCGGGCGCCGGGGGTTGTTCGGTGGTCATGGTGTTTCCTCCTTGCTTCGGGTTTGGTTGCCTGAGTGTCCGACTGACGTCTTGACGTTTACATAGGGCTCATGCAGCCTCCTTTAACATCCCACGGCCTGTTCAGCCGCCGGGTTTTATGTTCTGGTTGGCCCGGAAGAGGTTTTGCGGGTCATACCTGCGCTTGACCTCCGCGAGGCGGTCGTAGTTGCCGCGGTAGGTGGCCCGGACTCGCTCCTCGCCCTCCTCCATCAGGAAGTTGACGTAGCCTCCGCCGGCGGCGTGGGGGTGCAGGGCCTCCCAGTACTCGCGCACCCACGCGGTGTGGGCGGGCATGTTCGCCGGGTCGGGGTCTACGGCGACGACGTTGTGCACGAACTCCACGTCCCGGTAGGAGAAGGCGCTCTCATCCTTCCCGATTTCCTGTATCGCGCCGCTCAGGGGGTAGAGGTGCATCGTCGACAGGAAGTTCGGGACCCGCGGGCCGTGCTCGGCGTGGACTTCGATCATCTCGTCGGTCAGCTCCTCGACGAAGTCGGCCTTCCAGTAGTGGTGAAGCCCCGGCGGGATCAGCGGGTCGAAGAGGCTATTGAGCGCCGGGTACGGGATCGGGGCCAGCAGATCCAACGCGGGCGGTCCGAACTCCCGCAGCGGCCTCGCGACCTCCTCGCCCTCCTCCGGCGGCCCGGCGTAGCAGGCGATGACGGCGGCCATCGTCACCCCTTGCAGGTGCTCGGGGATGAACGGCGCGGGCGGGCCGATGTGGAAGCTGAAGAAGGCGCTCATCTCATGCGGGATACTCCGCATGTACTCGCGGTAGAAGCGCATCGCGTCTCGGGTGGTCTCGATGGGGTAGAAGATCGCCCCGCCGAGGACGGTGCTCACCGGGTGCAGCCGGAACTCGAAGGAGGTGACGACGCCGAAGTTGCCCCCGCCGCCGCGCAACGCCCAGAAGAGACCCTCGTTCTCCTCTTCGCTGGCCGTCACGAAGCTGCCGTCGGCTAGGACCACGTCGGCGGAGACGAGGTTGTCGCAAGAGAGGCCGTGGGCGCGCGAGAGGTGCCCAAAGCCGCCGCCCAACGTGAGGCCGCCGACCCCGGTGGTGGAGAAGATGCCGCTGGGAACGGCGAGTCCGAAGGCGTGCGTGGCGTGGTCCACGTCGCGCCAGGCCGCGCCGCCGCCGACGCGGGCGGTGCGCCGCGCGGGGTCGACGCGGACATCCGTCATGGGTGAGAGGTCTATGACAAGGCCGTCGTCGCAGACGGACATGCCGGCGACATTGTGACCCCCGCCGCGCACCGCGAGGGTGAGGCCGTGCTCGCGGGCGAAGTTAACGGCGTCGATGACGTCCGCGGCGTCAGCGCAGCGCGCTATAAGGCGCGGCCGGCGGTCTATCATCGCGTTGTAGACTCGGCGGGCTTCCTCGTAGGTCTCGTCGCCCGGCTCGATCAGGGCTCCCCGCAACCCGGCCCGCAGGCCCGTGACGTCCAGCCCCTCGGGGCTCGGTATGGTGACGTCTGACATATGTCTCCTCCTCAACGTGTGTTGTTGACTTCCTGGCGTATAGTGTTCAAAGGACCCCCGAGATCATCCACCCCCCTCCTACGATCAGCAGCACGCCCGCGACCCGGCCCACCCGATGACCCGCCGGAGCCACCTTTTCGAGCAAGACGAACCCCGCGATAGCGGCGACCCAGAGCAGGTTCATCACCCCCGCGATGAAGAGCAGAGCCATCAAGGACCAGCAGCAGCCGACGCAGTAGCTGCTGTACTTGAGCCCCGTTAGGAAGGCTTTCCGCTTCTCTACTCTCTCCAATAGGTGTCCACTGGTAGGTCCCGG
This sequence comes from Actinomycetota bacterium, assembly GCA_004563715.1. Taxonomy (GTDB): domain Bacteria; phylum Actinomycetota; class Rubrobacteria; order Rubrobacterales; family Rubrobacteraceae; genus SIRX01. The sequence goes on from SIRX01000176.1 coordinate 34,180, forward strand.
CAGCCAGTAACAAGACCTCGCCCAGAACGGGGCTCGTGCTCACCATCATTGGAGAGAGTAGAGAAGCGGCCTATCTGAGTGCCGTCCTTGGAGACGGCCTTGTGGATTTGCTCTTCGTTCATATTGTTCTCTTTCCTTGCGCCGTCCGGCTTTGGGAGGAGAGCCGAGCCGTGGGTTCCGAATCCCTCTTTGTTCCGACGAATTTTATGAGTGGGCTTCGATGGCCTTTGCCGTATCCAGGAAATGCCGGTAGGCGATGATTTTGCCGTCAGGACCGAAACTCCATAGGTGGATCTCCTCGTCATGAATCCGCTTCCCCGTGGACTTGACAGTGAGATCGAACTCGATCACCACCGCCACAATACCGTCTCCCTCGAGGAACGTATGGGGATTGAAGGAGCGCATCTCGAAGTCCTCTCCGATGTCTTCGAAAAACCCGGGAACTACTTCTTCCCGGTCGTTTCGGAGTCTCATGTACGGCACGTCGTGGTCTTGAGCGGTGTTACCGGTCGGGTGGTGCTCCCAACGGACGTCCTCGGCTATCCACTCGCCGATCGCCTCGATGTCTCCGCGGCCGAAAGCCTCGTAGATACGCTGCACGGTTTCGATGTTGCTCATTTATCTCCTTCCCTTATTCCGTGCGGTTTCAGGAGGGAGCCGACCCGTGTGTTCCGGCTCCCTCTCCGTTCCGTTGGGTTATGTCGCGCCGTCCCTGTTGCGGGTCGCCTCGTCGTAGCTCGCGAGGACCTGGGCAACGCCTCCAACGACTGGCCCGGAAGCTCGCCGTCCTTCTTTGCCCGGAGCATAGACTGGGTCTCTTACCGGGCTCTTACCTGGAGAAGCGCTGGATCTACTCAATGTTGAGTATTTTTGGTCCGCGTCAGCGGAAAACGCATGAAGAACCCCTGGTCCCTACTTGCTAAGGGGGGTTTTGCTCCGTCATCCAGGCGGCGAGCCCGGTCCTGGACTGCAGCCCGAGTTTCTTGAGGATCCCGCGCACGTGGGTGGCGACCGTGTGCTCGGAGAGCGTAAGCTCGGCGGCTACCTGGCGGTTGGTAAGCCCCCGCGCTACGAGAAGCGCGACCTCTTGCTGACGGGGGGTGAGGATCTCCAGCGTTTCGCCATCCAGGGTCGGCTCCGCCGGGACCGGTACTCCCGCGCCCAGCGCGTACTCGACGGCCTGCTCGGGGTGCATGTCGCGCCCCTGGGCCCACGCCGCCTCGAAGGCCGCCTTGCCCAGCCTGGCAAGCGCGGAGGCGAGGTAGCCCTCGTAATAGTAGTGGTCGCGGACCATAGGGGTGAGCGGAAGACCGAAGATCTCCCGCAGGGCCTCGGAGGCTCCCCACAGCCTCGAAGCGCGAGCGGGTTGCCCTCGCAGGGCGGCCACCCCGGCCATCCCCAGCAGACCGTAGACGATGCCCGTTTTGTCTCGCAGCTCTCTCAGGATACGCAGGTCCTCCTCGAACAACTCCGCCGCCCACCCAGAATCGTCCTGTTCCAGGGCGGAGATCCCCGCGACGCCGAGGCTCATGGCGACGTGCCGGATGTCTCCCAGTTCCCGGAACAGGGGCAGGGCCTCCCCGGTACGGACCGCTACCTGCTCGCAATCCCCCTCGCTCATGGCGGCGACCCCCAGGAACAGGAGCAGATGGGCCCTCGCCCAGCGATCCAGGGGTCCTCCCAGCAGCGCTTCGGCCTCTTCACGGAGCGTTGCCAGCCGGTCGTAATCTCCCGAGTGCGCCACCGCGTGTCCCAGGTTGCTGATCGAGATCGCCAGCCCCGACTTGTCTCCCAGCTTCCTAGAGAGAGCCAGGCCCTCTTCGAGCAGCGACATCGCCTGCGGGTCGGCCTGGAAGATGGCTATAAATCCGGCTTCGCCGAGGGCTTTCGCCCGCCGGGGGGTCGGCGACGCGCCGCTGCGGGCGAGCCCGCGCTCCAGCCACCGGCGTCCTTCGCCGGGACCATACGTGTTCCAGAACCTCCCCAGCGCCACCGCCATCCGCAGGCCCATCTCCGCGCGCTCCTCAGGGCCCGCTTCTTCCTCCAGACACCAGCCGAGGGTCGCACGCAGGTTGTCGTGCTCGACCTTCAGCCGCTCCAGACACGCCACCGGCCGGGGGCCCATCAACTCGGACTCCGCAGCCTCCGCCAGCGCCAGGTAGTACCCCGCGTGACGCTCCCGGACCTGCTCCTCCTCGCCGCACGCCTCCAGCCGTTCCCGCCCGTACTGGCGGACCGGCTCCAGCATCCTGTAGCGTAGCGCTCTATCGTCTCCCGGCGAGGCCTCGGCCACCACGAGCGACTTCTCCACCAGCCTAGACAGTAGGTCCAGCACGCCGGCCTCTTCTATGCCGTTCCCCGCTGCCACGGCCTCGGCCGCTTCCAGGGTCCACCCCCCGCTGAAGGCCGAGAGGCGTGCGAACAGCTTCCGCTCCTCCTCCGAGAGCAGCCTGTGGCTCCACTCCAGGGTCGCCCGCAGCGTCCGGTGCCGGCGATCCGCCGTCCGGTCGCCCGAGGTAAGCAGGTCCAGGGAGTCCTCGAACCGTGCGGCGATCTGGTCCACCGCCAGAGCTGTCATCCTCGCGGCCGCCAGCTCGATGGCCAGCGGGATACCGTCCAGATTCCGGCATACCCGCGCCACGGCCGGGGCGTTCTGCGGGTTCAGGGAAAAGCCCGGTTGCTTCGAGCGCACCCGATCCCGGAAGAGCCTGACAGCTTCGCAGCGGGTGAGGTCCTCGACCGGAGCCGGCCGTTCCGCGTCCGGCACCGCGAGGGGGAGCACGGGCCAGTTCGCCTCGCCCGCGACCCTTAGCGGTTCCCTGCTGGTGGCCAGGATGCGCAGGTACTCGCAGGAGTTGAGGAGCGTATCCGCGAGCCAGGCACAGGCGTCTATAAGGTGCTCGCAGTTGTCCAGTACCAGGAGTAGCTGCCGGGACTTGAGGTGATCTGAGAGCGTCTCCGTCATCGAGCGGCCCGGTTGCTCGCGTACGCCTAAAGCCGAGGCCACCGCCTTCGGCACCAACTCCGGGTCCGAAAGCGGGGCCAGCTCCACCAGCCACACCCCGTCGGGGTAGACTCCCACGAGGTCCTTCGCCACCTCCAGGGCGAGACGCGTCTTGCCGCAGCCACCGGTCCCCGTGAGGGTGAGCAGACCCGTCATGGCCAGTGCCCGCTTGATCTCCGCCAGTTCCTGCTCCCGGCCGACGAAGCTGCTCTGCGCGTTCGGCAGGTTGTGCTTCCCGCCGGCGGCGTTCCGGCGCTCCTGTGGTGGTCGTCCTATGAGACGTGGACGGTGCCGTGGCAACCGGCCGGACAGGATCTCCTCGTAGAGACGCCGGCTGGTGGCATCGGGCTCCATCCCCAGGTCTTCGGAAAGAGCCTTCTGGAGCCGCCCGTACTGGAGGAGTGCTTCCCGACGCCGGCCGGTCGTGGCGTACAGCCGCATCAACCGCGAGTGGGCCTCTTCGTGGGTGCGCTCGTTCGCTACCACCTTCTGGAGCGCTTCGATGGCCGGGCCGGGCTCTCCTTGCTCCTCGTGGAGCGCGGCCAGCTCGACGAGCAGGGAGAGATAAACGGTTCGTAGCTCCTGGCGCCTGCCTTCCGCCCAGGGTTCGTAGCGATCCTCGGGCAGGAGGTCGCCGGTGTAGAGGTCTATGGCGGCCCGGTACGCCGCGGTTCCACGACTGCGACGGGCGGCGGCAGCGGCGCTCTCGAAGGCCTCGACGTCCACCCGGAGCTGTTCGTCCGGGCATAGCGCGAGTAGATCTTCCCGAAACTCCAGGCAACGGGAAGTAGCGGTTTCCGGGGTGGGCTCGAGCGTCCGGCGGGCGAAATGGAGGGCGCGGTGCAGGTTATTGGCCGCGGACTCCGGGACCAGCTCCGGCCAGAGCTGGTCCATAATCTGCTCCCGGTGCAGCCTGTGCCCCTGCGCGAGAGCGAGGAGCTTAACCAGGCTCCCCGCCTTGCGAAGCCGCCACTCTTCCTCTCCAACGGTCCGGTTCCCTACCGACACCCGGAAACGACCCAACAGTTCGACGCGCACGGCTTCGGGTGTTCCGGTGGAGAGCGTCACGTTCGAGCCGCCAGCCGCGTTTGTCATCCTTGCGATCGTCTCCTTGCTAAATCTTGAGACCTTCGCCTGCTGTAGCTATTTCTTCGCGTTTCGGAGTCAACTTGTTCCGGTGAACAAGTTGGCCCGGATCCGCAACGTCTGCTCCAGGTCGTAGTGCTGGTCCAGATCCCGGAAGATCTACGCCGCCCGGTTCAGGCAGGCTACTGCTTCGTCCGGCTCGCCCTGCGCGGCGTGGATCTCGCCGCGCACCCTCAGCACCTGTGCCTGCCCGGCCTGGTTCTGGCTCATGTCCACGATCTCCTGGGCCTTACCGGCGTACTCCCAGGCGGTCTCCGGGTCGCCGGCAGCCAGGTGGTATGCGGCCAGAGCCGGATGCATCTGCAGGCTGCATACGTTACACATCCGCCGCTCTTCCTCCAGCTTGCCGGCCGTCCGCACCAGCTCCTCGGCGCTTGCCAGATCACCAGCCTCCAGCCGGTTCCAGATGCCGGTGCCGCAGAGCCTTTGCAGGCAGTGGTCCCACACCGCGGCCTGCCGGGCTACCTCGAGCCCTTCCTGCACCAGGTTCCATCCGGTCTCGGCGTCGTCCTGGACCGTACGCAGGCCGGCCTGCCGGGCCAGGGTGTAGGCCACGCCGGCGGGCGAGCCGATCCGGTGGTTGAGCCTGAGAGCCTCTTCCAGGTTCTCTTCTGCTTCTTCCGGATAGCCCCGTAGCAGGGCCATGCTGCCCAGGGCGTAGTGACAGACGGCCACGCACCGCAGGTCTCCAAACTCGGCGGCGTACTC